>JAPPGB010000073.1:0-65557 GCA_028821475.1 Spirochaetaceae bacterium | reverse complement strand
CCCCCCCCCCCCCCCCCCCCCCCCCCGCCCCCCCCCCCCCCCCCCCCGCCCCCCGCCCCCCCGGCGCCCCCCCCCCCCCCCCGCGCCCGCCCCCCCCCCCCCCCCCCCCCCCCCCCCCGCCGCTGCGCAGCACGCCGCCGCCGGCGATGATGAGCGGGCGCACCGCGCCGGCCAGCAGCTCGGCGGCCGCCTCCACCGCCGCGGCGTCCGGCCGCACCGGGTCGGGCACCGGCACCGCGGCCTGCTCCGCGGGAGTGGCGTCGCGGTCGGCGTACTGCAGGTCGATCGGGATCTCGACGCTGCCGGGCTGCGGGCGGCCGGTCAGTATGTCCTCCACGGCACGCATCAGCGCCGGGGCGATCTGCTCGCGCAGGCGCACCGTCTCGACCCGCCGGCACACCGCCGCGAGCATCGCCGCCTGGTTGTCCGCTTCGTGCACGAAGCCGCGCCCCTTGCCGAGGTTGGGCGTGTCGGCCTGGCCGGTGATCATCAGCACCGGCGACGAGGCGAATCCCGCCTCGTACAGCCCGGGTACACAGTTGGCGGCGCCGGGGCCGGTGCTGGCCACCGCCACGCCAAGCCGGCCGGTGGCGCGCGCATAGCCGTCCGCGGCATGGACGGCGGCCTGTTCGTGGCGCATCGCCACCGGCGTGATCCTGCCGCCGCGCTCGATCGCGTCGTAAATCGGCAGATTGTGGACGCTCACCACCCCGAATACGTGGCTGACTCCGGCCCGTACCAGGACCTCGTGAACTACCTCGCCTCCAGTCATCGGCTCATCGTAACCTGAATTGCCGCCGACTCTCACTAGGGGGTAGGCAGGCTGGGCTCCGGCTGGGCCGGAGGCGGCGGTTTCGGGGCGTTCGAGGAGTTCGCGGACGCCGCCCGGCTCCCGGGCGCGGGCCGGGCGGGCGGCGAGTGGGCGGGCGACAGCGGCTCAACCCTTGCCCAACCTTGACATCCGGTTGACCGCGCCGGTAGCGTTTCGGTGCACGGAGGAAGCGGTGGCGCCACGTTCCAACTGGAAGGGTTTCGTTCAGCTCAGCTTGGTTTCGGTGCCGGTGAAGGCGTATACCGCCAACGACACCAGTGCCCAGATCCGGCTCAATCAGTTGCACCGCGAGTGCAACAGCCGCATCGCGTACCGGAAGGTGTGCCCGGAGCACGGCGAGGTGGGCAACGATCAGATCGTCCGCGGCTACGAGCACGCCAAGGGCAAGTACGTGGTGATCGACGATGACGAGCTCGACAAGCTGCGCACCAAGAGCGACCGTTGCGTCAACATCGAGGGGTTCGTGGCGCCGGAAGAGGTCGATCCGATCTATCACGCCGGGCGCACCTACTACCTGCTGCCCGACGGGGCGGTGGGACAGAAGCCCTACCGACTGCTGGTGCGCGGCATGGAGGAGAACGGGGTGAACGCCGTTGCCCAGGTGGTGATCGCCGGGCGCGAGCAGCTCGTGCTGCTGCGCCCCTTCGACGGCATCCTCGCCATGACCATCCTCAACCACCAGGCCAAGGTGAAATCCTGCGGCGCTTACCGGGACGAGGTCGCCGACGACGAGTGCAGCGCAGAAGAGTTGCAGCTCGCCGGCACGCTGATCAACGCATCCCGCATCCAGGACTTCGACTACGGCAAGTACACCGACCGTTACGTCGAGAAACTGTCCGAGTTGATTCGCCTCAAGGTGGAGGGCGCGGAGGTGGTGCAGACGCCCGATACCGAGGCGCCGCAGATCATCAACCTCATGGAAGCACTGAAGCAGAGCGTGGCCGCGGCACAGGGAGCCGCCGCCGAGGCGGGCGGCAAGAAGCAGGCGCCGAGCGCCAAGACCCGGCGCCAGGACCAGGCCGACGCCGAATCCGAGGCCGGCGACAAGCGCAAGGCCGGTTGAGCCGCGGAGCCGGGACCATAGCCCCTGCCAGCCTGCCGTCCGGCTTCGCGCCGATGCTGGCCACGTCGGGCCCGCCGTTCGACTCCGACCGCCACCTGTTCGAGGTGAAGTGGGACGGCATCCGCGCCGTCACGATGGTGGATCGGCACGGCGTGCGCATGCTGAGCCGCCGCGGCAGCGACCTCACCGGCAACTACCCGGAGCTTGCCGTGTTGGAGCGGCTGCCGCCGGGCACGGTGGTGGACGGGGAGATCGTGGTGTTCAACGAGGGCCGGCCCGACTTCGAGTTCGCCCTGCGCCGTGACCGGCGCGGCTCGGGGGCGCCGGACGGCACCGGGCAACCCGCCGTCTACGTGGTGTTCGACCTCATGTACCTGAGCTTCGCACCTACCATGGATCGGCCCCTGCAGGAACGCCGCAAGCCGCTCGCGGAGCTGGTCGGCGCCTGCCGGTCGGACCACGTCGTTCTTTCCGAGGGCATCGTCGGCGCCGGCGTCCGATTCTACCGCGAGGTGTGCGAGCGCGCCATGGAAGGGGTCATGGCGAAGCGGCGCGACAGCCGCTACCTGGCCGGGCGCCGCTCCGACGCGTGGGTGAAGATCAAACGCCGTGTCAGCTACCATTGCCTGGTGCTGGGTTTCATCGCCAAGGAAGGGCGCGACTTTCAGAGCCTGGCGGTGGCCACCGAACGAGAGCCGGGGGCCGGGCTGCATTACGCCGGCCGCGTGGGCGGCGGGTTCGATGCGGCCGAACGGGCGGAGCTCAACGACCTGCTTCGCCGCCACCGTTGCGACGAGCCGCTGTTGCCGGTGCCCGGCGACCGCTCGGCGCGTGACCAGCTCGACCAGGTGTGCTGGGTCGAGCCGGTGTTGTTCTGCGTCGTATCCTGCGTGGGAATGACCGCCGGCGGCTTGCTGCGCGCGCCGGTCTTCGAGCGGCTGGTACGGGAGGGAGAGGCGTGAACGAGGCGATGGAGGTGACGTTTGCCGGCCGGCTGGCGTCGATGACGCAGCGCGAGGCCGCCGAACGGGTCGGTGCGGCCGGCGGCCGCGTGGTGCGCGAGCCGAGCGTGCGCACCGACTACCTCGTGGTGGGGCACGGCGCCTGGCCGCTCGGCAGCGACGGCCTCCCGGACCGGAGCGTGCTGCGCACCCGGCGCCTGCGGGAGCAGTACCCGGACCTGGAGATCGTCTCGGAGACCACCTTCCTGGAGATGCTCGGCCTGACCGAGAAGGTGGACGACCTGCAGCGCCTGTTCACGACGGCCCAGTTGAGCCGCATCCTGGGCATCCCGGTGCCGCACATCCGTTCCTGGATGCGCCGCAAGCTGATCCGCCCGGCAAAGGTGGCACGGCGCCTGGCCTGGTTCGACTTCCGCGAAGTGGCGATGGCGCGCGCGCTGCACACGTTGACCAGTGCCGGTGTGAGCACGGCGCGCATCGGCCGCAGCATTCGCGATCTGGCCCAATGGCTGCCCGACGCCGAGCGCATGCTCACCCAGCTCGAGACCCTGTCGCCGGACCACAAGCTGAGCATCCGGCTCACCGACGGCAGCCTGGTGGAGCCCACCGGGCAACGGCTGTTCGACTTCCACGGCGGCGTCTCCGATCCGGGCCGGCGCACGTCGCCCGACAACGTGTTCTCGATGGCCGCCACCGCGGCCCCGGAGGAAGGCGCCGCGCCGCCGATCGAGTTTCCGCTCCCATCCGGCATGCAGCCGGCCGGCAGGCAGCCGGAGGGCGACGCCGGCACGGAGGGGACGCGCCCCGGGGCGCGCGAAGCGGGACGCATTGTGGACCTGCAGGCGCGGGCCGGCGGCGGACGCGGCGGCGGGCTTGCCGGAGCGAGCGCGGAGCGTCTGTTTGAGCGCGCCGTCGCGGCCGAGGATGCCGGCCAGTGGAAGCTGGCGCAGCAACTCTACGAGGGCGCGCTCGCGGCCGGCGGCCCGGATCCCGAAACCTGTTTCAATCTTGGCAACGTGCTGTACGAACTCGACCACAAGCGCGCCGCCGCCGAGCGTTATCGGGAGGCCGTGGCACTGGACGCCGAGTACGTGGAGTCGCTCAACAACTTGGGCAACGCCCTCGCCGAGACCGGCTGGTTGAACGATGCCGTGCACGCCTACCGCAGCGCGCTGCAACTGGAGCCCTCCTACGCGGATGCGCACAGCAACCTGGCGGAGACGCTGGTCTACCTGGGGCGCTACCACGAGGCGCGCCTGCACTGGGCAGCCTACCTGGACCTGGACCCGCACAGCTCATGGGCCACCGCGATTCGCGAACTGTTGGAACACCTACCGCCAAAACGCGACTGAACGCGGACAGCAGCTACACGCGCATGCGCAACAGGGGTCGCGCGAACGACACCGGGAGGTAATCGCCGGTGCGCCGCGACTTGGTGCCGGGCGTCATGAAGTGGATGGCAAAGGCGCGGCCGAGCCTGACGTACCCGTCGCGCTGAAACCGGTCCACCTGCTCGGCACTGAGCCCGCGGCAGCCGTTGGCATTGCCCATGTTCGTCGTTGCGCCTCCCGGCGCCATTCTACCGCGCGCCGGGAGCCGCGTCAGGGAGACGCGTCGGCGAGATAGATCTGCAGCTTGTCGATGGCCGGCGCGAAGTCCTGCGGATCGGTCAGGGTAGCGCGGAACAGGTCGCCGCGGCGGACCAGCATCTCCGGCACGTTGGCGATGGTGAACCGGCTCGGGTGCAGGCCGCCGTCCAGCTCGTCCCACTCCAGCGGCATCGACACGCGCGCGCCCGCCACCGGCCGCACCGCGTACGGCGGCACCACCGTGGCGCTCCTGCGGTTCTGCAGGAAGTCGACGTACACCTTGCCGCCGCGGCCCCGCGGCAGGCGTTCCACGCTCGCGATGTCGGGCAGCTCGCGCGCCACCACGCGCGCCACCGCCTCCATGAACAGCCGCACCTGCTCGTAGCTGAATCCGCCGGCCAGCGCGACGTACACGTGCAGTCCGGACGCGCCGGAGGTCTTGATGGCGGGGCGCAGGCCGATGCCGCGCAGCACCTTGCCGGCCGTACGCGCCACGCGCACGGCGTTGGCGAAACTGGCCTCCTTGGCGTCCAGGTCCAGCACCGCGTAGTCGGGTACGGCCAGGCTGCTGCGCCGCGACAGCCAGGGATGCAGCTCGATGCTGCCCAGGTTGACCAGGTAGAGCAGGGTGCGCAGGTCGTTGCAGATGAACTGCCGGGTGTGGCGGTCGTCCACCTCCACCAGCTCCACCCAGTCCGGAATCCCGGCCGGCGCCTGGCGCTGGAAGAACGACTTGCCGCCGATGCCGTCCGGGAAGCGGTTCATGTGCACGGGCCGGTCGCGCAGGTAGGGCAGCAGGTGGTCGGACACCTGCTCGTAGAACGCCAGCAGGTCGCCCTTGGTATAGCCCTCGGCCGGCCAGAACACCTTGTCCAGGTTGCTGTACCGGACGTCGCTTCGTCCGCGCTGCCGGCTGACGGCCGCGGACAGGGCGGCGCCCACCTCCACCTCGCGCGCCTCCGCCGACGCCTGAAGGGGCACGCGGCGCCAGTCCGACCGCGGGCCCGATCGATATGGGCTCGCGGCGCGCTTGGCGACCAGGCCGCGGAAGCCGGCGCCGGCCGCCACTGCGGCGAGGCCTTCGCCGCTCGCGGTGACGTGGTCGGCGTACAGCAGCGCCGGCAGCGGCGGCAGCAGCGAGCGCAGGAACCGCTTGCGCTCCACCAGCGGCAGGCCGCGCAGATCCCACTCGTCGTAGTGCAGCAGGTCGAACGCATAGAACGCCACCGTCCGCGTTGGTCCCGCACCAAGCCGCTCCGACGCCACATCGGGCGGCGCCCCCGCGGCGGTGCCGGCACCGCCGTTGCCGGGGTACGCGCCCGCATCCGGCTGCGCCGGGGCGGCTGCCGCGGTCGCATCGGCGCCCGCGACCGCACGCGCTGCGCTGCCCCCATGCGCGGCATCGCCGCGCGCCGCCGCCCGCCCGCCCTGGCCATCACCGCCGTCAGGCGCCTGCGGCGGAGGTCTTCCGTGGTGGCCGTCAAGTGCATGCCGCGCGGGTCTGCCGTGCCGATCGAGGGCCACGATCACGCCGTCGAGCAGGGCTTGCGAAGCGCGCACGCGGGCGAACTCGCCCTCCACGGCAGCGCGTATCGGCGCGGTCAGCGTCGCCGGGCTTCCGGCAGGGGTCGCGAACGCCACGTCGCCGCCGGTGACCGAGGCGAGCACGCGCAGGCCGTCGAACTCCAGCTCGAACAGCCAGTCCGGGTCGGAGAACTGTTTGTGGTCGGCGCCGGCCGCCATGGCGCGCGGGGGCGCCGGCATCGGTGCCCGGAGGGCGCGCGCCGGGTCGACCACCGGCGGCGCCGGCTCGCCGGGTTCGCGGGCGTAGCGGTCGCGCGCCTTGAACAGCAGCCACTCGTCCTTGCCGTCCTGCCCCGCGCGCGTGCGCACCAGGTGCCACTCGCCGCGCAGCCGGCGGCCGCGCAGCACCATCTTCACTTCGCCGGCGCCGATCGCGGCAGCCAGGTGGTCGGCCTTCAGCACTTCGTAGGAGCCGGTGTCCCAGATCAGCATGGTGCCGGCGCCGTACTCGCCCCTGGGAATGACCCCTTCGAAGGTGCGGTAGCGCAACGGGTGGTCCTCGGTGTGCACGGCAAGGTGCTTGACCGCCGGGTCGTAGGAGAAGCCGCGCGGCACCGCCCAGCACACCAGCACGCGGTCGGTGGCCATGCGCAGGTCGTAGTGCAGCCGGCGCGCTTCGTGGCGGTGGATCACGAAGGTGCCGTCGGTCGCCGGGATGCCCGCCTCGCCGCCCGCGGCCGCGGCCGCTGCCGGTGCCGGCTGCGGCGGCGGCTCGGGGGTACGGGCGAAGTCGCGCTTGGCGCCGTAGTCCGCGGTTGATCCTGGAGAGCCGGCCATCGGGTAACTCAGGCGCACCGTAGCCGTGCCGGTGAACCGTGGCAAGGCGGGCGCCGCCGGCGTTGCTACGGGGCGTCTCGCCGTGCGACCTTGCAGGGGCCGGCCGGCAGCCCATGAACGAGCCACTACCTCAGCCGTACCTGGAGTGCATCAGGCGCTACAACGCCGGCAGCCACTGGCACGCGCACGAGGTCCTGGAGGATCTGTGGCGGGCCACCGGCGACCCCGAGCGGCGCCTGTTCTTTCAGGGCGTCATTCAACTGGCGGCCGCGTTCGTGCACGCCGAGCGCGGCAACATGCGCGGCGTGCGGCGGTTGCTGGCCAAGGCGGCGGCCAAGTTGGCGGCGGTTCCGTCACCCTACTTGGCGCTCGACCTCACGGCTCTGCTGGAGGCGATGGCGGCGGCCGATCGCGAGGCGCAGGCGGTGGCAGCCGATCCGCGGCGCATCTTCGACTGGCATTGCAAGCCGCGCCTGGCACTGCTGCCCGTAAGTTGCGCCCCGGCAGAGGAGTGAACCCGGCGCGGACGGTAGCTGCAATCGCGGCAGGCAAACACACCGCCGGCGCCCGCAGGAGGATGGAGGAGTGATCCCGGAGCGACCGCACGCACCAAAGACCGACGCCGGGCTGCCGACGGCAGCGGACGTGCGCGCGGCAGCCGCGCGCATCGGACCCTACATCCACCGCACGCCGGTGTTCACCAGTGCGTACCTGGACGGCGAGAGCGGCGCGCGGCTGTTCTTCAAGGCCGAGAACCTGCAGAAGGTGGGGGCGTTCAAGATGCGCGGCGCCACCAACTTCGTGCTCCAGCTCAGCGCCGCCGAGGCGCGGCGCGGCGTGGTGACCCACTCATCCGGCAATCACGGCCAGGCGGTGGCGGCGGCGGCACGCGCCCGCGGCGTGCCGGCCACGGTGGTGATGCCGCGCAGCTCTTCGGCGGTGAAGCGGGCGGCGGTGGCCGGCTACGGGGCGCGCGTGGAGCTGTGCGCCGACGGCGATGCGGCGCGCGCCGCGGCGGCCGGGCGGATACAGGCCGAGCAGGGCGCCACGCTCATCCACCCGTACGGCCACGCGCGCATCGTCGCCGGCCAGGGCACGCTGGCGCTGGAACTGTTCGAGCAGGTTGCGGCGCTGGACGCGGTAGTGGCGCCGGTGGGCGGCGGCGGCTGCCTGAGCGGCATCAGCGTGGCGGCGCGCGGCCTGCACCCGGAGATCGCCGTATTTGGCGCCGAGCCCGCCGCGGCCGACGACGCGGCGCGCTCCCTTGCCGCCGGGCGCATCATCCCCGTCGAACGGCCGGCCACGGTGGCCGACGGCTTGCGCACCTCCCTGGCCCCGCTCACCTTCGCCCTGCTGCGTACCGGCCGCGTGGCGATCCTCACCGTGGCGGAGTCCGACATCATCGCCGCCATGCGGCTCATCTGGACGCGCATGAAGCTTGTCGTCGAACCCTCCGCCGCGGTCACCCTCGCGGCGGTGCTCGCCCATCCGGAGCCGTTCCGCGGGCGGCGCGTCGGCCTGGTCCTGACCGGGGGCAACGTGGACCTCGACCACCTGGCGATCGGTCCGTAAGGACCAATCGATTAGTTGCACGCTGTCCATCATCGATCCCGATCGTAGCCCTCAATGCCCGCTGATACCAATGCTACTAGCTATGGATGACCTTGCGATCCGATGTCCGGATGCTCTACACTGCTTCAAACGACCGAAAATCGATGGATGGACCACGATCTTGAGGGTGCTGGTCACATCGATTGGTCGCCCTATCACTAGTTGCGGGGTGCAATACAGATGAGCGAAAACGGGCGAGTTGATTGGTACGACGACGCGGACGATAGCATTCATGATCTTCAGGTCGAGGAGTATGATATCACGGTGTCGCCAAACGATTTTAGTGTGATGACGCTCTGCAGCTTTGTCGAAAGAGGGTCAGTAAGGATTCCAGGATTCCAACGGAATTTCGTTTGGGATATCGGGCGGGCATCAAGGCTCATTGAATCCTTGATATTGGGTCTTCCAGTTCCCCAGCTGTTTCTTTACGAGCAAGGGAAGAATCGTTTCTTGGTAATTGATGGCCAGCAACGCTTGATGTCGATTTACTATTTCATCAAGAAGCGCTTCCCTCGTAGTTCGAGACGTGCCGATATCCGACGGGAATTCGACCGAGGCGGTCAAGTGCCGGAGAATATGTTGCATGACGATAAGTACTTCCAGACTTTCAACTTGCGGCTGTCGGACGATAGACCTCGTCGTCGGAACCGGTTTCGGGGTCTCAACTATTCCACGTTGAGCGAAGACCACAAGACTCAGCTAGACATGCGCCCGATTCGGAACATCGTAGTCAAACAGAGCGCGCCGGAGGATGATCAGTCCTCAATATTCGAGATCTTCAATAGACTCAACTCCGGCGGCGTGAACTTGCGACCCCAAGAAATCAGGACGAGCATGTATCACTCTGACTTCTACACGATGCTCTATCGGATAAACGCGGAAAATGCAATTTGGAGAAGACTCGTTGGTGCGAGTGATCCAGACTTACACATGAAAGACATCGAGATACTGCTGCGCGGCTTCGCAATGTTGGTGGACCGCGATAAGTACGCTTCCTCGATGGTAAGATTCTTGAATCAATTCTCATTCAGCTGTAGAGGGCTAAACGCAGAGAAGATTCAATACTTGGAGCTCTTGTTCACTTCGTTCCTGAAGGCTTGCGCATCCTTGCCGGAGGATGTTTTTATGACAAAGCGAGGCCGATTTAACATCGCTTTGTATGAAGCCGTATTCACCGTCGCCTGCAAACAGGCATTCGCGGACAAGGGCACAGTTGGCGGGAAGCTGTGGGCGAGGGAGATCCGCAGGCTCTCGACCGACACGACCTTTCTTTCGGCAGCCGCACAAGGTACGACGCAGAAAGCGAATGTCGATAAGAGGCTGGAGCGCGCTGAGGCACTCATACAGATTCACTAGGATTACTGATGTCCGTGGGAAAGGATCCAGTAACGGCATTGTATGAGGAATATGGGGATCTCATGAGGAGTTTGGAGGCTGCAGGAGATGTCTCCGCGATGAGCTTCGTGGATAGTCACTTTCGAAAGGTTTTGTTGTTGGCGTCTGCGAGCTATTTCGAACGTGAGTTAACAGACGCCGTGAGGGAGTTTACCGAGGACGTGAGCGGCGACGATCATGTAATAGTTCATATGGTCGTTCGCAAGGTCATCAAGAGGCAGTATCACACATGGTTCAATTGGACGGGGTCAAATGCGAATCAGTTCTTCAGCATGTTTGGGGCAACATTCTTAGGCGATTCGAAGGACGCGGTGCGCCGTAGTGATACACTGTCCAAGTCGGTGAGTGCGTTCTTGGAGATAGGGAACGAGCGAAACCGTGTTGTACACGAAGACTTCGTCGCGTTTAGGATGGAGAAAACCTCGGAGGAGATATACGGACTATATGGCCAAGCTAGAGGGTTCGTTGACTGGTTTAGGAGAGTACTTGAGGAGTACAGGTGAGAGTGTTAACGAACGTCCTATGTGGAACTCGTGTTGGGGACAGATTGTGCGATGTCGTCGAGATCAGGTAAATTGTGACGCATGATTTGCGGTACCATTATGATGTTCTCTATTCGCGATGAGGAGTCGATCCTTTGCGATGGGATGACCAAGTAGACTACAGCGAAACACAGTTCTTGCTTCGTCCTGAGCGCAGCGTTCCATTCCGGTTCTCCGAATAAATCTTTGGACAGACTGAAGGAACGTATTTTCCGAGACCAACTAGAAGCTATACTATTTCGGGTGCGTATTGTTAGGGGTCACGGGGACATGCGGTCGATGTCCGAGGTAGCTGATCATTGACTATGTCGGGCTTGCACTCCCACCGATCGAGAGTCTCCGGCGCTAGTTGACGGTTCACCGGATTGGTGGCTTAGTGCTGAGCGGTTTCAAGGGAGTCTTTCTGCACTCTACGGACATATGTCGTAATCGGTGCGCGAACGGAGAATGGCGGGCGTATAGTCGGCATCGTTGGAATGCTCGGGGTGCCGTTGCGGCACTGCTCGACTTATGCGTTCGGTGGTATGTCTCAGAGTGTCCATGCGGGCCGGGACGGGCGCGAAGCGAAGCAAGTAGCGGCGAGCGGGGCAGGGTCTTCACACGGTCAGGTGGTTCACAACAGGGAGTGAGGCGTGGCTTGTTGTGGCCGTCGGGGTCTCCTCCGGCGCTGCGCTGGCGGCGGTATCTGACCGAGGTCGCACTCTCCGTATGCGCGCATCGGAACGTCCTCTCGTCGACGCCGGCTGGATGGGCTAAGTTGAGATGGGGTTCGATCGGGCGGACCGGGCGCACTGTAAATCGACAGTGCGTCGCGCTGAATTGACCGTTGCGTCAGAAGGCGCAAGGCGTTAGCTTACAGGGCGACGCCGTGAGTACTACAACACAACACATTCCCGAGCGGCCCTCGGCGGCTGCTCGCCAGTCTCGTGAGGCGGTGCAGAACGTCGCCGACTTCCTTGCCGACCTCGGACCGCGAGTGACCGGCGAGCTGCGTACCGACCTCTACAGCCGCATGCTGTACAGCACCGATGCCAGCATCTACCAGGTGATGCCGCATGCCGTCCTGATCCCGCGCAACGCGGACGACGTGCAGGCCGCGGTCACCCTGGCGCACGAGCGGGGCATTCCGATCGTGCCGCGCACCGCCGGCTCCAGCCTGGCCGGGCAGGCGATCGGCGAAGCGCTGATCATCGACTTCTCGCGTCATCTCGACGCCGTCGTCGAGCTCAACAAGGAAGAGAGCTGGGTACGGGTGCAGCCGGGCATCGTGCTCGACGAACTCAACCTGTACCTGCAGCCGCACGGCCTGCAGTTCGGTCCCGACCCGGCGAGCAGCAACCGCGCCGCCATGGGCGGCATCGTGGCCAACAACTCCACCGGCTCGCACTCCATCCTGTACGGCATGACCGCCGATCACGTGCTGGAGCTGGACACGTTCCTGAGCGACGGCACCGCCGCCCACCTGGGGCCGGTCGAAGACGACGCGCTGGCGCAATATCAGCGCCGCCCCGGCTTGGAGGGGCGCCTGTATCGCGGCATCGCCGAGCTCGCGCGCGACAACGTGGACGCCATCCTGGCCGGCACGCCCAAGCACTGGCGCAGGTGCGGCGGCTACAACCTGGACCGCTTCGTGGACGGCGCCTCGTTCCGCTACCCGCGCGATCCGCGCTTCAACCTGGCCAAGATGATATCCGGCTCGGAAGGCACCCTGGCGGTGATGACCGAGCTGAAGCTGGGCGTGGTCGACCTGCCGACCCGCACCGGGCTGGCGGTGGTGCACTTCGACAGCCTGTACGAGGCGCTGTCGTCGGTGCCGGCAATGCTGGAGACGCGCCCGAGCGCCATCGAGCTGCTCGACAACCTCGGTCTCACCCTGTGCCGCGGCGTGCCGCAGTACGCGCGCCTGCTGTCCACGTTCGTGGAAGGCGCTCCCGACTGCGTGCTGATCACCGAGTTTCGCGGTGAGAGCGAGGCCGAGTTGCGCGAGTCGGTGGACAACCTGCAGCGCCACCTGACCCGCCAGGGCGTCAGGACGCACACCGTGGCGGCGATCGATCCGCAGTTGCAGACCAACGTGTGGACGGTGCGCAAGGTGGGCCTGGGCCTGATGATGAGCATCAAGGGCGACTACAAGCCGATCCCGTTCATCGAGGATGCCGCGGTGCCGCCGCAGCACCTGGCCAACTACGTCACCGAGATTCAGCGCTTCTGCAAGGAGGTCGGCACCGAGCGGGTGGCGATGTACGCGCACGCGAGCGCCGGCTGCCTGCACATCAGGCCGCTGATCAACGCCAAGCTGGCCGCGGACGTGGAGCGGCTGCCGAAGATCGCCTCGTTCGCCGCGGAACTGCTCGGCCGCTACGGCGGCTCGCTGTCCAGCGAGCACGGCGACGGGCGCGTGCGAAGCTGGCTCAACGAGCAGTTCTTCGGGCGCGAGCTGTATGGCCTGTACCGGCAGGTGAAGGGCATCTTCGACCCGGCCGGCATCCTCAACCCGGGGCAGGTGGTGGATGCGCCGCCGATGACGCAGGACCTGCGCTACGGCGTCGAGTACAAGGCGCTGCAGCAGCCCGAGCATCTCGACTTCAGCAGCGACCAGGGCTTCGACCGCGCCGTCGAGATGTGCAACGGCGCCGGCATCTGCCGCAAGAAGACCGAGGGCACCATGTGCCCGTCGTTCATGGTCACCCGCGAGGAGGAGCACAGCACGCGCGGGCGCGCCAACCTGCTGCGCGCCGCCATGAGCGGCCGTCTGCCGGCCGAGGAGCTGACCGGCGAACGCATCTACGCCGCCATGGACCTGTGCATCGAGTGCAAGGCGTGCAAGGCGGAGTGCCCGTCGTCGGTGGACATGGCCAAGGTGAAGTTCGAGTACCTGGCGCGCTACTACGAGGCCAACCCGGTGCCGCCGCGGGTGCGCTTCTTCGCCGACATCGCCAGTGCCAGCCGGGCCGGAAGCGGCTGGCGCGCGCCGATCGTGAACGCCCTGCTCAGGGCCGCTCCGGTGCGCCGGCTGCTGGAGAAGACGCTCGGAATCAGCAGCAAGCGTACCCTGCCGCGCTTCGCCGAGCGGCCGTTCACGCGCTGGTTCGCCGAACGCGCCGCCCTCCGTCGCGGCGCCGGGCCGGACAAGCCTTCCCGAACGCCCCCGGCGCCGCCCCCCGCGCAGCTCAACGGCGGCGCGCCTGCGGCGAACGCCACTCCGGCGAACGCCACTCCGGCGAACGGCACTCCGGTGCACGGGTCCGCCGCGCCGCCGCGCAGCGTGGTGCTGTTCAACGACACGTTCAACACCTACAACGAGCCGGAGGTGGCGATCGCCGCCGTCGAGGTGCTGGAGGCGGCCGGCTACCGCGTGGTGCTGCCGGGCCACTGGTGCTGCGGCCGCCCCATGGTGTCCAAGGGCCTGGTGGAGCAGGCGCGCGCGGCCGCCCGCGCCACGGTCGACAAGCTGCATCCCCTGGTTGCGCAGGGCATGCCGGTGGTCGGCCTGGAGCCGAGCTGCATCCTCACCCTCAAGGACGAGTACCTGTCGCTGCTGCCCGGCGACGCCAAGGCGCAGGCGGTGGCGGAGGCGGTGACCACCTTCGAGGAGTTCGTCGCCGCCGAAACCGAGGCGGGCCGCTTTGCGCTGCAGTTCCCGTCCGACGCGGGGCGGGTGCTGCTGCACGGCCACTGCCACCAGAAGGCGCTGGTCGGCACCGGGCCCAGCCACCAGGTGCTGAAACAGGCCGGCTACACCGTGGAAGAGGTGGACTCGGGCTGCTGCGGCATGGCCGGCTCCTTCGGCTACGAGGCGGAGCACCTCGACGTGTCGCTGGCCATGGCGGAACGCCGCCTGCTGCCCGCCGTCCGCGCCGCCGGCGACGACACCCTGATCGCCGCCGCCGGCACCAGTTGCCGCCACCAGATCGCCCACGGCTGCACCCGCACGGCGCTGCACCCGGCCCAGATCCTGCGCGCCGCCCTCCCGGACGACCGCCGCGGCGGAGTTGCTCGCTAGCCGCGGTCGTTGGCGGCCAGGAAGGCGCCGGCGGCGTCTTCCACCGACTGCTGGATTGCCTGCAGGATGGACGTCCGGTCGCCGAGACCGATGCGGCCGAAGCGGCGGGCGATCAACATGCGCTGGCCGCCGAGCGGCGAGTGGACGCCAAAGTAGGCGTCGATCGCGTACACGTAGCTGTCGTCACCCCGGTCCAGGCAGGAAACCGAGAGATCGAGGTAGAGCTGATCGAACAGCGAACTCGACAGGTTGAGGTGCCGCGGCTGGATCCTGACGCCGGTCAGGATGGCGTCGATCACGCCTTCCGCATGTGCGTCGCCGATCGGGCAGTCGCTCTGCACGCCGTGGAAGTAGTACAACTCACCGGGATCGCGCGTGGCGTGCTCGATTGCGTCCAGCACCCAGTCCGGCGAATCCGCGAACAGGTTCGCGCCGGCGGACAGCACAAATGCAACGCCGCACACGGCGGCTACCAATGCTCGGCTCATACCCGACATGCTGCCATGGTGAGCCGCTCCGGCGCCGCGGTCAAGTCGGCAGCCGGTACGCGCTGCCGAAACCGCGAACCAGGTGGCTCGCCAGCCAGCGACCGCTGCCGTCGCGCGGCGAGCCGCGCAGGCGCATGGGCGCGTTCAGGCGGCGCGCATCGGGGTGGCGCAGGTTCAACTGCTCGATGATGACACCGCGGCGGACGTGGTTGTGCAGGTAGCTGATGGTGCCGGCGCGGTCCACCGCCACCACCAGCCCCATGTGGGTGAGGTCGTCGTCCCAGCGGCGGTTGCCGTTGCGGTCCCAGGTGTTGTCGAAGAACACGATGTCGCCGGGCTCGGGGCGGGCGTCGGGCGCGGCCCGGAAGTAGAGGTGGTGATCGCGCATCATCCGATGGAGACGCTCGACGCCGTTGCCCTGGTACTGGTGGAACCGTGCGCCCAGGTTGATGCCGGCCGCGGCGTACACGGCCAGCACCGCACCGGTGCAGTCGTCCCGGTACTCGGTGCCGCCGACGTACAGCCGATCCACCCCGATCAGGTCGTGCGCCGACCGCACCAGTGCCCGCTGGCGCTCGCTGAGCGAGTGCCCCGCAAGGGACGGCGGCGCATGCCGCACGTCGCCGGTGGTACACCCGTTCAGCACCGCCACCGCCAGCGCCGCGACCGTTGCGAAGGCGATCGTCTTCACGCCTTTAGTATCGGCGCGGTGGAGCCCGGACCGGCGTCGGGCCGTGCGCCGCCGCGGAGCCGTGCGCCCCGGGGCGGCTGGACGTAGGCGGTGCGGGCGCATACTTTGTGGACCGGAGGTACCGCCGCCGATCATGGCAGATCCCTTTGCTGCGCGCGATGAACTGCGCGTCGACCGCGACCGCTACACCTACTACCGCCTCGCCGCGCTGGCAGCGCACGGTGCCGGCGACCTGGACCGGCTGCCGTACTCGCTGCGCATCCTGCTCGAATCGCTGTTGCGCGGCTGCGGCGATGGTGCCGTGACCGGCGGGCAGGTGCGGGAGCTGGCCGCCTGGCAGCCGCGCGCCGAGCGGCGCCCGAGCCTGCCGTACCGGCCGGCACGGGTAATCATGCAGGACCTGACCGGCGTCCCCGCGGTGGTCGATCTGGGCGCCATGCGCGCGGCCGTGGCGCGGCTCGGCGGCGACCCGTCCGCGGTCAATCCGCGGGCTCCGATGGACCTGGTCATCGACCATTCCGTACAGGTGGACCACTTCGGTTCCGCGGATGCTCTGTCGCGTAACGCGGCAATCGAGTTCCGGCGCAATCGCGAGCGGTTCGAGTTCCTGCACTGGGGACAGAGTGCGTTCGCCAACTTCCGGGTGGTGCCGCCGGCCACCGGCATCGTCCACCAGGTGAACCTCGAGTATCTGGCCAGCGTGGTAATGATCGACCCGCACGCTGCCGGCGGTGCGGCGCCCCTGGTCTACCCCGATACCCTGGTGGGCACCGATTCGCACACCACCATGATAAACGGTCTCGGCGTGCTCGGCTGGGGCGTGGGAGGCATCGAGGCGGAGGCGGCCCTGCTCGGCCAGCCGTACGACATGCTGGCGCCGGACGTGGTCGGCGTGCGCCTCACCGGCAGCCGCCGGCCGGGCACCACCGCTACCGACGTCACCCTGGCGGTGGTGGAGATGCTGCGCACGCACGGCGTGGTGGGCAAGTTCGTCGAGTTCACCGGGCCCGGCCTGGCCTCGATGAGCCTGCCCGACCGCGCCACCATCGCCAACATGGCCCCCGAATACGGCGCCACCATCGGGTTCTTCCCGGTCGACGAGGAGACGCTGCGCTACCTGCGCCTGTCGGGACGCTCGGCGGCCGCCTGCAACCTGGTGGAGGCATATTGCAGGGCGCAGGGGTTGTTCCGCGCCGCCGGCGCCCCGGAACCGGAATTCACCGAGTTGCTGGAGTTGGACATCGCGTCCGTCCAACCCGCCCTGGCCGGCCCCAAGCGGCCGCAGGACCGGGTCGTGCTGCCCGCGGTGGCGCGCCAGTTCCGCGCCAGCCTCGGCGCCGGCAAGGCCGAGCGCGGCTTCGCGCTGTCCGCCGCCGAGCAGGCGCGCACCGCCGCCGTGCGCGATAATGGCTCCAGCTCCACCATCGGGCACGGCGCGGTGGTGGTGGCGGCCATAACCTCCTGTACCAATACTTCCAACCCGTCGGTGATGCTCGGCGCCGGCATCCTGGCACGCAAGGCGCGCGAGCGCGGCCTCACCGTGCCGCCCTGGGTCAAGACCAGCCTGGCGCCCGGCTCCACGGTGGTCACCGACTACCTGCGCCGTGCCGGCGTGCTGGCACCGCTCGCCGATCTCGGATTCGACCTGGTGGGCTATGGCTGCACCACCTGCATCGGCAACTCCGGCCCCCTGCCGGAGCCGGTGTCGGCGGCGATCGACGACGGCGACCTGGTGGTGGCCTCGGTGCTGTCCGGCAACCGCAATTTCGAGGGCCGCATCCATGCCCAGGTCAAGGCCAACTTCCTCGCATCGCCGCCGCTGGTGGTCGCCTACGCGCTCGCCGGCACCGTGGACCGCGACCTGACCAGCGAGCCGGTCGGCAGCGGCCGTGACGGCGCGCCGGTCTACCTGCGCGACATCTGGCCCACCGAGGCGGAGATCGACGCCGCCACGGCCGACGCGGTGCGGCCGGAGATGTTCCGCGAGCGCTACGGCAACGTGCTCGGCGGCAACGACGCCTGGAACGCCATCGGGGCCGGCGGCGGCGCCGCCGCCGAACTGTACGGCTGGGACGCCGACTCCACCTACGTGCGTGAACCGCCGTTCTTCGCAGACCTCACCCGTGAGGTGCCCGCCATCGCCCCGATCACCGGCGCCCGTGCCCTGGCCATGCTCGGCGACTCGATCACCACCGACCACATCTCCCCGGCCGGCGCCATTGCGCCCGACAGCCCGGCGGCGCGCTACCTGCGCGAGCACGGCGTCGGGCGGATCGACTTCAACACCTACGGCGCCCGCCGCGGCAACCACGAAGTGATGATGCGCGGCACGTTCGCCAACATCCGCCTCAAGAACGCCCTCGCCGGCGGCAGGGAGGGCGGCTACACCGTGCACCTGCCGTCGGGCGAGCCGATGACCATCTACGACGCCTCCGTGCGCTATCGCTCCGAGCGGGTACCGCTGGTGGTGTTCGGCGGCAGCGAGTACGGCTCCGGGTCGAGCCGCGACTGGGCCGCCAAGGGACCGCTGCTGCTGGGCGTTCGGGCGGTGATCGTGGAGTCGTTCGAGCGCATCCACCGCTCCAACCTGGTCGGCATGGGCGTGCTGCCGCTGGAGTTCCTGGACGGGGCGTCCGCCGGCAGTCTCGGGCTGACCGGGCGTGAGCTGTTCTCGATCGAGGGGCTCGACGACGGCCTGCGCCCGCGCGCCACCCTGTACGTGCGCGCCACCGGCGACGACGGCGCCGAGGTGGCCCGCTTCCCGGTACGGGTACGCATTGACACCGACACCGAAGTGGACTACTACCGCCACGGCGGCATCCTGCACATGGTGCTGCGCCACATGCTCGCGCAACAAGAGCAACAAGAGCAACAAGAGGAGTAATCAGCGTGACCTTCGTTCGCTTTGCCCGTGAAGACGAGAGTGTTTCCTACGGCCTGCTCGCCGGGGACGAGATTCAGCCCATCGACGGCTCGCCGTTCGGCACCTGGTCGGAGGAAGGGGCGCCGCTCGCCGCCGGCGCAGTCCGCCTGCTGGCGCCGGTGGACCCCGGCAAGGGGCTGGCGCTGGCCGGCAACTTCCGCGACCACCTCGGCAGCGCCCCCGTGCCCACCCAGCCGGAGCCGTTCTGGAAGACCCCGAACGCGTTCATCGGGCCCGGCGACACCATCCTGCTGCCGCCCAACCTGGCGCGCGTCGACGCCGAGGGCGAGGCGGTGGCGGTGATCGGCCAGTGGTGCAGCCGCGTGACCGAGCGCGAGGCGCTGAACTACGTGCTCGGCTACACCTGCGGCAACGACGTCAGCGGGCGCCCCTGGCAGGGCGGCGACAACCAGTGGTGGCGCGCCAAGAGCGCCGACACCTTCGGCCCCATCGGCCCCGGCATCGCCACCGGCCTGAACCCCGACGACCTGTCGGTGCTCACCCGCATCAACGGCACCGAGGTGCAGCGCTGCGGCCTCGCCGACATGATCCACAACTTCGCCGTGACCATCTCGTTCATCAGCCAGGCGGTCACCCTGCAGCCGGGCGACGTGATCTTCTCCGGCACCTCCGGCACCCCCGCCCAGCTCAACGACGGCGACACCTGCGAAGTGGAGATCCCCGGCATCGGCACCCTCACCAACCCCGTCAAGCTCCGCTGAGGTCGTTGTCGGGCGGGTAGCGGGCTACCAAGTGAACACCGATTGGCGGTATCCTCGTTGGACCTGAACTCCCATGAGGTACACGCAGTCTGAGATAGACCAGCTACTCGCCCATCTCCGGAGCGAATTCGGTTCGCATGGCCGTCGCGCCGCCGACTGTCTGTTGACGGCACGAAGTGCGCTGAACTGGGCTAAGGAGCACGACCAGACCGCCGCTCCCCGAATCGGAAATGCCATTGCCTATTGCCTGCGCGAGGCCATGACGGAGATTCTGAACTCGCAGGATGACTCGGGGCAATCGTGGCGATCGGTATCCCGAGATGTGGTCAAGGCCAAGCAACGCTTTGAGCGGGTCCACGGGTCGGGCCCGGACGGCCAACGACCTCTAGCCGAGCTCTTGAAGAAGATCGAGGACATGGCTCGGTTTCACGAACGGGAGTCAGATCGCGAACGCCGGCTCATTGCCGTGCTGCTCGACCGAACGGGAACCCCTCCGTTGGCCGGCAGTACCTCGGTCAAAAGGTTCCAACGCACCACGCAGGGCTTGAACAAGGTTGTGCATGGATCGGCCCCATACGACGCAGACCAGGCGGAGCACACCTGGTCGGAGTGCGTGACGCTGTTGCGGCTGCTGTTCTTGCCGGACGTACGCTATCGCGAACTTGAACGGCTGGCGAGTGTCAAGCAGCCCAGTGCTGACGATGTGCAGAACGTCGGCGAGCTCGTCATCGCGCCCCCTCATCTCCGCTATTTTCTTGCTCGAGTAGAGCGTCCGGTGTGGCTTGACCTGCTGACCGATTCGGGCCTGCTGGACCCACCCGACGACGGAGAAGGATGGCCGGTGTTCGTAGCGACGGAGCGCTTGGCGCGTCGACATCCTGCCGTAGTAGCGAAGTGGCTGAACAAGATGTACGCACGGCTGTCGGGAAATGCCAGGTGCGTGTCGATGATCGGGGACGCCGCACTGGCGATTGGCGACTCCGGTCTACCGCTCGTGGCTCGGATCGTGCGACGGCATTCGTCGGAGGCGGACGTGGTTCGACTGTCGTGGGACGCTGCGCGAAGTGCGAATCCATCGTCCGAGAGCTTCGATACTTTTATGGACATCGTTCTCAATCAGCACTCGAGCTCGTTTGCCTGGACGTTCGGAGAGATCGCCGAGCGGTTCGTAAGTGGTATGGATGCGAGCAATGCTATGGGTCGTCTGCAGCTACTCGTTTCGAAGATCGGGTCGACGCCTGGCGATGATCTTGTTCGGTCCTGGCACGAGCACAAACCCTATGGCTCAATCGCCGACCGGTACGACGAACAATACGAGGAACGACTCGACGTGCTCATCCAAGGGCTCATGCGGGGCATCCGTACCGCCCTGAAGTGGGTAGGCGTGAGTTCTCTGCTCGATCTCATGGACACGTTGCCGGGGATGATCGGCGTGAGAATGCGCCTCTGGTTTCTCGGTAATACACCGGAAGTGAGTGTCGGGACTTTGATCGATGAGATTTCCGGGGCGCTCGAGCAGCGCCGCCCAAACGGCGATGATTTGGCGGTGATCGATAGGGTCGTTCAGATGGCTGATCCGGCGCTTTACGAAACTCGCTGGCGTGAAGCAATTGGGCCGGCGCCAGCTATCGAGAAAGTGGGCCGAGCGTTGGCTGCGGATGAGCCGCGGGAAGAGTGGATACGGGCGTTTTATTGGTTCCCTCTTCTGGCTGGGGTATCGGTCGGAGCGTGGGAGGACGCACTGGCTGTTCTTTCGGCGTACTTCGGGACGTGGAGCCGCGAGCTGCTGGAGCACCGTGAAGAGTTGGCGGAAGGGGAGCTCGTTCTCGTCGGCAGCCCGTTTAGTGTTGATGAACTCGCGTCGCTGTCGCCGGAAGATGCGTGTCACAGGATTTCTGGATGGAGGCCAAAACAAGGTGCCTGGAGGGTCAGCGCGCACAGCTTGTCTCTGACACTTGAGCGAGTCGTGATCAGCAGGGCTTCCGAGTGGGTAAGACGTCCTTTTCGGATCGCGATGGCACTGCGGCATCCAACCTATATTCATCGATATCTCGTGGCGGTTCGGACCACCATCTCCGATGGCGTGGCGCCCGTCGACGAATTAATTCGCCTCGTTTCTCTCCTCAGAACGCACCCATGGAAGGCAGACCAGCTTGGCACGCGTACGTTCGAATACGACACCGGTTGGGATAGCGTGGATCGTGCGACCATCGATCTGATCGAGAAACTAGCCAAGGAAGACATAGGGTTTGCTGGGCTCTCGAACGAGGTGTGGAAGATCCTGGAGTCGGCGGTGAGATCCCGTCCGAACGAGGTCGCCGTACCCGCGGCTCGGGATCCGGTCAATGTCGCAATCAACAAGCCACACACGCAAGCGCTGGGGGCTGCCTTGCAGTTTGTGGCTTACGAATATCGGAGTACCAATCGTATCCGAGCCGATGCGTTTCGTCTTCTTGATGAGACATTACACCTGGGCGGCGATGACGGTCTCTACCACCGGGCAATGATAGCGCCCTATGTCGGTCTTCTTCGTCAGGTTGCACCGGAGTGGATGGAGACGAATCGAGACTTGCTGTTTGGATCGCTGGCACCCACAGGGTTGGGCCAGAAGACTGTCGACCAGGTATTGAAGTGGGGTCAGACGAACAAGTGGTTGATGGAGACGCTTCGGGATAGTGTTATGGACGCGGTATCCCGAAGAGTGAAGCATGCTCTGGATTGCTATTTGACAGCGATGCTGTGGGACTGGGACGGTTACTCACTTGAAGAAGCAGCAAAGTTTCTGGCCAAGAAGCCCGAGTTGCTGTCGGCTGCAGGTCACCGGCTTGGCTCCCTGTTGGACACCGATAGCGCAAAGCAGGCTCACATTGAGAGGGCTATCCGACTCTGGGAAGTCATGATCGAAACAAGACAAAGTGTTGAAGGACTTGCCGGATTCGGAGGTTTCGTACGCGCGACAGTCTTGGACGACAGACAGTGGAGCTTGCTGACGCTCAAGACGCTAAAGCGCACCGGCGGATGTATCGATGAGCCGAATGTAGTCGCCGAGCGTGCCGCCGGACTGGTACCAGACGACACCACGTTGGAGATTATGGATACGCTTGTACGCAGGTCCTCCTCAAGGCACCAGTCAGACGGGAGGCGAGATCCAGCATACTATCGCGCAAAGTGGCATCAGGGGATAGTCGAGAAGGCGGCGGTTGAGCTGCTCGAAAGATCATCCAATCTAAGTGGCTCTGACCAGTATCAGCGACTCCAGACAGCTCTACGGGAGCGCGGCGCGGACATATAGATTCGCTTAAGCGAAACCGGCATATGGATCGGCGGTTATCGAAGGCAAAAGCTCGGCGAGGCCTACAAACCGTACGTTGACGCCGTTGTAGTCGCGTACGTCGGAGCGGCCGGGATCAGCCGTTACCACATAGTTCGGACCCTCCGGATATTGGGTACGGAACGCGAGGGTATTTCGAGGATTGAAGCCCTCGGCCCGCCATTTGCACTCTACGGCCACTGGTGGCCGGTTTTGGGTGGCGAATACGAAGTCAGTCTCATGGCCGCGCCGGTCTCGCCAATAGAATACTCGTCTGCTGCCCGTCCTCCCAAGGTACTCGTTGAGCACATAGTGCTCCCAGAGTAGTCCACGATCCTCGGCGTGCAGTCGGGCCCATCCCTTGAAGTGAGAGACGAACCCCGTATCGAATCCATATACTTTCGGTGCTGCCACGACTTCCGTGGTTCGGCGCGTGCTCAACGGACGTACGACGGTGACCACCATGGTCTCCTCCAGTACTTGCAGATACTCGCGCACTAGGTTGCGGCTGATCTCGCACTGCGTGGCGAACCGAGTGGCTTCGTAAATGCCGCCGCTGACAGCAAACAGCAGCTCCAGGAAGCGCAAGAACGACGAACGCTGCCGGAGTCGGAAGTGTTCCTGGATGTCGCGCGCCCAGAAGGAGTCGATCCATTCTTGGAAGCCGTGCTCCGGAGGGCTGTCGGAGAGATAGAATGGTGGGAGCCCGCCGTATCGGAACCGATGATCGAGACCACGTTGACCGAATTCGCGTTCATCCTGAAGGAGCATCGGCGTCAGCCACAGGTCGCGCTTGCGATCCGTGAGAGTGTCGCGAAATCGGTGCGAAGCCCCGAGGGACGACGATCCGGTCGCTACGATGCGGGTGGTCGGGTGGTAGTCCGCGGCGATCTTCAGCAATTCGGACGGATCGGGGAGACGGTGGATCTCGTCGAGAACCACGCGGCGCCCTCGCACGTTGTGCAGGAAGCGCTCCGGGTCGCTCAGTTCGCGACGCGCACTTGGGAGCTCGCAGTCGAAATACTCGACGTTTGGGAGAGACTGGCACAGGAACGTCTTGCCGGCGCGCCGTACGCCTCTCAACCACACGACTGACTTCTCCTCCCAGAGCCGCTCGATGGCTGATATCCAGTGGGTGCGATGAACCATGTGGCGGGCAACGTTGCACGTGGACACCGGCATGTGCAAGCACGCGACGCGTGCGGCCCGTGCGACCGGTAGTCAGGACAGGTGGGGCGGGGCGAGTTGGCGGAGGGCTTCGTAGACCACGACCGCGACCGAGTTGGCGAGGTTGAGGGAGCGCAGGCCGGGGCGCATCGGGATGCGGGCGGTGGCGGACCGGTGGCGGGCGCGCAGGTCGGCGGTTTCGTTGCCGAACAGCAGGTAGCAGCCGTGCCGGTAACGGAACCGCGTGTAGGGCCTCGTGCCGTGGGTGGAGAGCAGCACGAGTTGTTCGCCCGCGGCGCCGGCGGCGGCCAGCACCGGCTCCAGGCCGGCGTGGGTGCGCACCCTGACCTCGGACCAGTAGTCGAGGCCGGCGCGGCGCACGGCGCTGTCGGTCACGGCGAAGCCGAGCGGCTCCACCAGGTGCAGCGCGGCGCCCACCGCGGCGCAGGTGCGGGCGATGTTGCCGGTGTTCTGCGGAATCTGCGGCTGGTAGAGTACAACGTGAAGAATCGCGCCGTCCCTTCCGCTGACCGCCACACCCGCTCTTGGGTCAGTCGGCGAGGACACCGGCGTACAGGGAGCTGGACAGGTAGCGCTCGCCGGAGTCGGGCAGCACCACCACGATGGTACGCCCGGCGAACTCCGGCTCGTGACCGAGCCGCACCGCCACCGCGGTCGCCGCGCCGCACGAGATGCCGGCCAGGATGCCCTCCTCCAGCGCCAACCGGCGGGCGAAGTCCATCGCCTCGTCGTCGCTCACCGTTTCCACGCGGTCGAGCATTTCCAGGTCCAGGATGTCCGGCACGAAGCCGGCGCCGATGCCCTGGATCTTGTGCACGCGCGGTTCCAGGTCGCGCCTGCCGAGCGTCTGGCTGATCACCTGGCTGTCGTCCGGCTCCACCGCCACCGACACGATCGGCTTGCCGCACGCCTGCTTTATGTAGCGCGACACACCGGTGATGGTGCCGCCGGTGCCCACGCCGGCCACCAGGCAGTCGACGTCACCGCCGGTGTCGTGCCAGATCTCGGGACCGGTGGTGCGCTCGTGGATCGCCGGGTTGGCCGGGTTCTTGAACTGCTGCAGCAGCAGGTAGCGTTCCGGGTCGGTGGCGACCATCTGCTCGGCGCGCACCACCGCGCCCTCCATGCCGTCGTAGGCGTCGGTCAGGATCAGCCGGGCGCCGAACGCCCGCAGGATGCGGCGCCGCTCCTCGCTCATGTTGTCGGGCATGGTGAGGGTGAGCGGGTAGCCGCGCGCGGCGGCCACGAACGCCAGCGCGATGCCGGTGTTGCCGCTGGTCGGCTCCACCAGCTCCACGCCGGGGCGCAGCACGCCGCGCTCCTCGGCGTCCCACACCATTGCCGCACCGATGCGGCACTTCACCGAGTAAGCCGGGTTGCGGCCCTCGATCTTGGCCAGGATGCGCGCCCGCGCGCCGTCGGTGATGCGATTGAGCTGCACCAGGGGGGTGCCGCCGATTGCCAAGCTGTTGTCGCGGTGAATGTGTGCCATGCCTGCCTGCGATGTTCAGTTGAACGTGTGCCGGGGAGTACGATACCCTACGGGCCACCCTTGAGCCATTCCACTTCAACCCGAATTCTACCGGACGCCCCGCGTCCCGAACTGCTGCCGCGTACCCTGGCCGCGTTGCGCATCCTCGGCTACCCCGAGGAACGCACCGTCAAGGAGGAGATGCGCGACAACCTGCTGCGCATGCTGCGCGACGGCGCCGAGGTCGGCGATCTGTTTCCCGGCATCCTCGGTTACGAGAAGACCGTGCTGCCGGGCCTGGTGAACGCCATCCTGTCGCGCCACGACTTCATCCTGCTGGGGTTGCGCGGCCAGGCCAAGACGCGCATCCTGCGCTCCCTGGTACGGTTTCTGGACCAGCGCATACCCGCCATCGAAGGTTCCGACCTGAACGAGAATCCGTTTCGGCCGATTACCTCCCAGGGCCGCCAGATCGTCGCCGAGCACGGCGACGACACGCCGATCCGCTGGATCGAGCCGGAGGAGCGCTACCAGGAAAAGCTCGCCACCCCGGACGTGACCATCGCCGACCTGATCGGCGACGTCGATCCGATCAAGGCGGCCACGCAGCGCCTCTCCTACGCCGACCAGGGCGTGATCCACTACGGCATCGTGCCGCGCACCAACCGCGGCATCTTCGCCATCAACGAGGTGCCCGACCTGCCGCCGCGCATCCAGGTGGGGCTGCTCAACATCCTCGAAGAGAAGGATTTCCAGATCCGCGGCTTCCCGCTGCGCATCCCGCTCGACATCTGCATGGTGTTCTCCGCCAACCCCGAGGACTACACCAACCGCGGCAACATCATCTCGCCGCTCAAGGACCGCATCGACTCGCAGATCATCACCCACTACCCGGCCGACATGGAGCACGCCCTGGCGATTACCCGGCAGGAGGCGTGGGAGAGCCGCAACGGCAGCGCCCGCATCGAGATTCCGGAGTACTTTCGGGAGTTGATCGAGGACGTGGCGTTCGAGGCGCGTGGCAGCGAGTTTGTCGACCAGAAGTCGGGCGTATCGGCGCGCATGACCATCGCGTTGCTGGAGAACGTGGTGTCCAACGTCGAGCGGCGCTGCCTGCGGCACGGCGAGAGCGTGGCCTATCCGCGGTTGTCGGACCTGCACATGGCCCTGCCCGCGATCACCGGCAAGCTGGAGCTGGTCTACGAGGGCGAGCAGGAGGGGCCGGCGCTGGTGGCGCGCAAGATCATCGGGCAGGCGGTGCGGCGCACCTTCCGGCGCTACTTTCCCAAGCCGGACGTGAAGGTGCGCGACGGCAAGGAGGGCAAGTCGGGCGAGGAAGAGTCGGACGGTTCTTCGACCTACGCGCCGATCGTGAAGTGGTTCTCGGACGGCAACACCGTGGAGACCGCCGACGAGCTCGGGTACGCCGACTACGCCCAGCGCCTGGCTCAGGTCGACGGGTTGCGCGACCTGGCGGTTGCCGGGTTGAAGATCGGCGCCGCCGAGGAGGCCGGACTGGCGATGGAACTGGTCCTGGAGGGGCTGCACCAGCACTCGATGATCTCCAAGCGCGACCTGGACAGCACCACCTCCTACCGCGACATGCTGAAGGCGATGTTCGACCAGATGAGCGACGAGGACCGCGACTGACAGGGGCGCCTGGACTGCAGGGTGCCTGACGGAGGAAGAGGATGAAGTTCGAGTACCTGAAGTGGGATGAATCGCTGGCCGCCGCGTTGCAGAACTTCTCCAACCTCATGAACCTGTTCAACTTCCTGCTGCTGCAGGCGAGCGGCGACGTGGACAAGGTGCTGGAGTGGATGAAGTACCTGCAGCGCCGCGGCTTCATCGACGAGCGCTTCGACCTGGACGAGTTCCGCGAGCAGTTGGAGCACCAGGCGATCATCGCCCGCGACGGCGACGGCTTCTCGCTCACCGCCCGCGGCGAGCAGCAGATCCGCAAGGAGTCGCTGAAGCTGATCTTCAACAACCTGCAGAAGGGCGGCTTCGGCCAGCACCGCACGCCGCACACCGGCGACGGGGGCGAACGCCTGCCGGAGACGCGCCCCTACCGGTTCGGCGACCCGATCACCCAGATCGACGCCTTTGCCACCATCAACAACGCGGTCAAGCGCGGCGGCGTGGACGACATCTCACTCGGCGAGCAGGACTTCGAGGTGTTCGACACCGAGCACAACTCGTCCTGCGCCACGGTGCTGCTGATCGACCTGAGCCACAGCATGATCCTGTACGGCGAGGATCGCATCACCCCGGCCAAGCAGGTGGCGCTTGCCCTGTACGAGCTGATCACCTCGCAGTTTCCGAAGGACAGCCTGCACGTGGCCTACTTCGGCGACGACGCGCGCATGATCGAGGTGCGCGACATCCCCTACCTGAAGGTGGGGCCGTTCCACACCAACACCAAGGCGGGCCTGCAGCTCGCCCAGCAGGTGCTGCGCAACCAGAAGCACCCCAACAAGCAGGTGTTCATGATCACCGACGGCAAGCCGTCCGCCATCTTCGAGAATGGCCGCCTGTACAAGAACTCGTTCGGCCTCGACCCCAAGATCGTCAACCAGACCCTCGAGGAGGCCGCCGCCTGCAAGCGGCAGGGCATCGTGATCACCACCTTCATGGTCACCGAGGACCCCTACCTGGTGCAGTTCGTGGAGGAGCTGTCGCGCGTCAACAGCGGGCGCGCCTACTACTCGTCGCTCGACAACCTCGGCAACTACATCTTCGCCGACTACGCCAAGAACCGCCGCCGCAACGTCCGCTGATGCGAGGCCGCCGCCGGCGTTGGCCGAGTTGGCGGAGCGGGATCAGCCGCCGGCGGGTTGGCGGAGCTGCAGCGCCAGTTCGGCGAGCTGGCGGGCGTCGAGCGGGGCGGGGGAGTCGTCCATCGGGGAGGCGGCCCAGGTGTTCTTGGGGAAGGCGATGACGTCGCGGATGGTGGCTTCGCCGGCCATCAGCATCACGGTGCGGTCGAAGCCGATGGCGGCGCCGCCGTGCGGGGGAGGGGCATACCGGAACGCGTCGAGCATGAAGCCGAAGCGCTGCGCGGCCTCCTCCTCGGAGACGCCCAGGATTGCGAATATGCGGCGCTGCAGGGCCGGGTCGTGGATCCGGATCGAGCCGCTGGCCAGCTCGACGCCGTTGATCACCGCGTCGTACAACTCGCCGCGCACCGCCGCCGGGTCCTGCTCGAGGCTGGCGAGGTACTGTGCCTGGGGGTTCGAGAACATGTGGTGCTCGGCGTCCCAGCGCTGCTCCTCCTCGTTCCAGGCGAACAGCGGGAAGTCGATCACGAAGCAGGGCCGGAAGGCGCCCTGCTCCGCCAGCCCCTCGCGCCGCGCCAGCTCGGTGCGCACGGCGCCGAGGGCGGTGCAGGCGGTGCGCCACGGGGCCGCCACCAGCAGCAGCAGGTCGCCCGCCTCCGCGGCCAGGGCACGGTAGATCTCGGACTGTTGCGCCTGGTAGAAGCGTGACACGCCGCTCTCCAGGCCGTCGGTGCCGCACTTCATCCACGCCAGGCCGGCGGCGCCGTACGTCTTGGCGTGTTCCTCCAGTTCCTCGATCTGCCGGCGCGAGTAGCCGGCCAGACCCGGAGCGCGCAGCGCCTTGACGGTGTCGCCGCGCTCTGCGGCCTTCCTGAAAATGCCGAACTCGCCGGCGCGGGCCAGTTCGGTGAACTCGCATAACTCCAACTCGTAGCGCAGGTCGGGGCGGTCGGAACCGTAGCGGTTCATCGCGTCGTGGAACGTGATGCGCGGGAACGGCAGCGGCAGCTCGTAGCCGATGCCGTCGCGGAAGGCGGCAGCGAACGCCGCCTCCAGCACCGCGAGCACGTCGTCCTGGTCCACGAAGCTCATCTCGAAGTCGAGCTGGGTGAACTCCGGCTGGCGGTCGCCGCGCGCGTCCTCGTCGCGGTAGCAGCGCGCCAACTGGTAGTAGCGGTCGCAGCCGCTCAGCATCAGGAGCTGCTTGAGGATCTGCGGCGACTGCGGCAGGGCGTAGAAGCTGCCCGGCTTGAGGCGCGACGGCACCACGAAGTCGCGCGCGCCCTCCGGCGTGGAGCGCATCAGGGTAGGGGTCTCGATTTCCAGGAAGCGGCGCGAATTGAGGGCGGCGCGCATGGCCTGGGAGGCGCGGTGGCGCAGCATGAGGTTGCGCTGCATGGTGGCCGAGCGCAGGTCGAGGTAGCGGTGCTTCAGGCGCAACTCCTCGCGCGCCTCGGTATGGGCGCCGGGTTGGTCGCTGACCATGAACGGCAGGGTGTCGCAGGTGCTCAACACCGCGAGTTGCTCGCCGGCCACCTCGATCTCGCCGGTGGCCAGCTCGGTGTTGACCATGTCGGGCGGCCGCCGGCGCACGGTGCCGCGCACCGCCACGCAGTACTCCAGCTTGAGGCCGCCGACCGCGGCCGCCAGGGCGCCATCCGGGTCGGCGCTTACGTCGAACACCACCTGCGTCACCCCGTAGCGGTCGCGCAGGTCCAGGAAGGTGATGCCGCCGTGGTCGCGGATCCGCGCCACCCAGCCGTTGAGGGTCACCTGCCCGCCCGCCGCCGCTGCATCCAGCTCGCCGCAGGTCACGGTGCGCTTCATCTCGTGCATGCGGCAATATACCCTCACCCCGATGCTGCGGGCAGGGTCGATGCGCCTTCGTAACCCGCGGGCGACCGCTGGTATAGTCAGCACCGTGCATCGTACCTGCCACCAGAACCGCGTTGCCGGGCCGCGACAGCACATTCGTGGCCGCGTCCTCGGTTGCCTCGTGGACGACACCTGCGGGGCCGGTGACGCCCGGTGAGTGCGTACATGGACGTGGCGGCCAGCTTTCGGGCTCTTGCACCCGCGGCGCGTCTTGCCGCCCAGGTGCTTGGATCGATCTACCCCCTCGCCAGCAATGCAACCGAATTGGCGCGTGTCCTGCGGGTTGCCGGCATCAAGCTGGATGGAAGACCGGTCACCACTGCCGGGGTCACGCGGGCCGCTGAAGAAGCGGTCGAGAGTGGACTGGTCGCGCCGCACCACAGCGGGAAGCGCGCTCTTGCCGGGGTTGAGCAGGCGGCCACGTGGCTGACCAGGGAAGCGTCACGCGGGGGGATCCTGGAGCCGATCCGGAACGCCCACGGAAAGGAAGCGAAGGCCTCTTCGCGCAGGCTGGAGCGAGATTGCGAGCGCATGGAGGTTCGTTGCAGGACGGTATCCGGGAATTTCGAGGCGCTTGGTGACCGAGTACGCGCCGAGTGCTGGTCGTTTCTGGCGCAACCCGGGGCAACGGACCTGTTTGCGACCCTGCCCGAACGCTTCCGGGATCAAGCGCTGCAAACCTGTCTTGGCGAGGTCATCCGTCACGCGGCGCCGTCCGAACCGATCATCACCGCCTGCTACGCCAGTGCCACGAATTTCGCGGCGCTGGCGTCGGACATCGCCTTCGTCCGCGTGTTGCAGGGACGCATGGATGACGCAGTCAAGGTGTTCGACGCGCTGCCGGCGGAGCGTAGCGACACGCCGGCGGTACGCTCCGACCAGAAGGCGATACAGGCCCTCATTGCCCTGGTGCGCGGTGATTGTGACACCGCGCGGCGCTGCCTCCAGAGCCACCACGCCGCGCGCGTCGAGAGCCCGCGGCGAGCCGCCGGGGTGGCGCTGTCGGCGCCGCTCGCGCTCTCTCTGCTGGCCCTCGTACAACGTGATGCCCCGGAAGATCGGAACCTGTTCAAAGCCTTCCTCGAGCTGCCGCGTCGCGGCCTGGCAGCAACAACCGCACAGGTAGCCATGTATGCCGCCGCGCTCCGCGTCGGCGGGATCCAGCCCTTCTGGACGCACAGTTCCTATCCACGGGGATTCAACCTGCTGCTCCTGGGGCTGGCGGGCTGCTGGCCGGCGACCGGACCCCCGCGATTCCTTCCCGTGCACAGTAGCGAAGCATTCCATGGATACGTGGAGCGTCTGGCAGCGGACCGGGTGCTTTGGGCTCTGGCGGAGTGCCTGACGGTGATCGCCGATCCGCAGGCGTGTCTGTATCCGCATGGCGGCCGGTCGCGCGCCGCCGCCGCGAAACAGGCGGCCAGCATACATTCCCGACTCGGCACCAGGACCCTCGCCGGCGTGCTTCCAAAGGTCCCCGCCTGGGAGCCACCGCTCAAGGCGCTGGAGCATTTCTCGTTCGAGACGCGGCGCCAGGCGGGCGCCGACGGTGAGCGCGGCTCGGACGAACGGCGGCGCCGGCTGGCCTGGAAATTGCGGCGGCGCTTCGGTCACGTCGAGGTTGCCGCCTACCAGCAGCACCTCGCCCGCGGCGGCAGGTGGACCAAGGGCGAGGCGCGCTCGGCGGAGTGGATCGTCGAACACGCGATCGCCGCTGCCGACCTGTTGCCACAGGACCGCGCGGCCGCGGCCGCAATCGACAAGTACGCCGACGCTTGGCAGATGCACCGATCGACCCATGCGGTGCTGTTCGCGCTGACCGGACATCCGCGCGTCTTCAATACCGCGGGAGACACAGTCGAAGTGGTGCGTATTGCGCCGGAGCTGGTCATCGACCGGCGGGGCGGTACGGTGCACCTGCGCCTGCTGCCGGCAGACTGGGATGGCGACCGCTACCACTCCCGCATGGCCGCCGACCGGCGGTGCGAGGTGATGGAGGCCACCAGGCAGCAGCAGCGCCTGCGGCAGATTTTTCCGCTCGACGGCTTGCTGCTGCCCACCACGGCCGCGGCGCGCGTGTTGCAGGCGGCGGCAGGGTTGGTGTCGATAGTGCGGCTGCGCGGCGACGACCTGCCGGGAGTGGCGCCGGTGGGGCGCCTCGTGGAAGGGCACGCCGAACCAAGCGTCAGGCTGGTGCCGTACGCGGCCGGCCTTGCCGCGACGCTGGTGGTGGAGCCGTTGCCCGAGTCCGAACTCTACTTCGATCCTGGCAGCGGTGGCAAACTGGTGTTCGGTTACCGCAATGGCGAGGCGCTGCAGGTGCGGCGTGACCTGCAGGCAGAGCGGGCGGCAGTTGCGGAACTGGCCGCGGCCTGCCCGCGACTTGCCGGGATTGAGCGCGATCCGTGGTCGGTGCAGTTGCCCGACGCGGCCCATGCCCTCGAGCTTCTGGAGCAGCTTGCGGCGGCCAAAGCACGCTGTCTCTGGCCGCACGGGCAACCGTACCGGATCGTGCGCGGCGATGCGGCGCAACTGAAACTGCGCATCAAGTCGAGCGCGGAGTGGCTGCGCGCCAGCGGCGAACTGCCGATCGACCCCCGGCGTACCCTGGACCTGAAGCAGTTGTTTACGTTGCTCGACGAGCAACCGGGTGCTCGATTCCTGGAACTCACCGGCGGCGAGTTCCTCGCGCTGACGGATTCCTTCCGGCGGCAGTTGGACGATCTGCGCGGTCTGTCGTCGCCGGCGGAACATGGCGAGATACGCCTGCACACCCTCGCCGCGCTCTCGCTGAGCGAGTTCGTAGCGGAGACCCAGCTTGAAGCCGACACGCAGTGGGCGGTGCTTCAGCAGCGGCTGCGGGATGCTCAGGAGTTCGATCCTGAAGTGCCGGCCGCCCTGCGGGGCAGGCTGCGTTCCTATCAACTGGACGGGTTCCGCTGGTTGGCGCGCTTGAGCCGCTGGGGAGCCGGCGCCTGTCTGGCTGATGACATGGGCCTCGGCAAGACCATTCAGGCGCTGGCCCTCCTGCTTGACCGCGCTCCGGCGGGGCCGGCGTTGGTGGTGGCGCCGACCTCGGTGGTGGCCAACTGGGTCGCCGAAGCGCGCCGCTTCGCGCCACGGCTCAACGTGGCAGTCTATGCCGGCGCGGGCACGACGCGTGCACGTCTGCTTGGTGCGCCCGGTCCGTTCGACCTGGTGATCACCACCTACGCGCTACTGCATATCGACGTGGAACGGCTGCGGGCGGTCACCTGGAACAGCGTGGTGCTCGACGAGGCGCAGGCGATCAAGAACCCCAACACCAAGCGTGCGCGCGCCGCCCGCAGTCTCAATGCGCAGTTTCGCATGGTCACCACCGGCACGCCGATCCAGAATAATCTCACTGATCTGCACTCGCTGTTCAGTTTCCTGAACCCCGGCATGCTGAGATCTCCGCAACACTTCCGGCGCGTTTTCGCCATGCCCATCGAGCAGCATGCCGATACCGCGGCTCGCGAGCGACTGCGGCGGCTGGTGGCACCGTTCATCCTCCGCCGCTTGAAGACCGACGTGCTGCATGACCTGCCACCACGCACGGAAATCACCCTGCACGTGGAGATGTCACCTGACGAAGCGGCATTCTACGAGGCGCTGCGCCTGCGCGCGGTTGAAGATCTGGAGTCGATGTCCGGCCGGTGGCCGACCGCCGGCTGCGGATCCTCGCCCACCTGATGCGACTCCGGCGGGCGTGTTGCAACCCGGCCCTGGTGCACGCGGGCGCGGCACCTCCCAGCTCCAAGCTGGCCATGTTTGCAGATACCCTCGCCGACCTGCTGGCGGGCGACCACCGAGTGTTGGTGTTCTCTCAGTTCGTAGACCACCTGAAGCTGGTCGAGGCATACCTGAAGCAACAGGCAGTGACGTACCAGTACCTCGACGGCAGCACCACGCACGCGGCGCGGCGCGACCGGGTCGCGGCATTCCAGGCCGGTCAGGGAGCGGTGTTCCTGATTTCGCTGGGAGCCGGCGGCGTCGGACTGAACCTTACCGCCGCGGACTATGTGATTCACCTGGACCCGTGGTGGAACCCGGCGGTCGAGGACCAGGCTTCGGACCGCGCCCACCGCATTGGTCAGACGCGTTCGGTAACGATTTACCGTCTGGTCACGAACGGAACCATCGAGGAGCAGATCGTCGATCTTCACCGGCACAAGCGCGATCTGGCCGAACGCCTCCTCGCGGCCGGCGATGCACCTGGTCGCCTCGATGCCGGCGAGTTGTTGGCGCTGCTGCGAAAACCGCTCCGGTGAGAGCCGCTGCGGTGAGCATTCCGCCCGCTCGCGGCATCGAGCTGCTTGGCGGCGCCGGCATTGGCCGCATGACCTTCCCGTGACGCACCGGGGACGCTATCGAGCCGGTCGATTCCGGGGCGCCATCCTTGCCGCAACAGGTTGCAGCGGGCAGTTCCAGGCGTCCGCATCAGGGTGTTGGGTACCGGCGTCCGCTCCTGGTAAGGTGGCGCGCCATGGCCGAGAATTCCGCCGCCGCCTCTTCCGCGAACCGTGCCGAAGCGCTCATTGCCCGCCGCCGTGCCGCCGGCGGCACGCCCAACCGCCTGATCGACGAGGGCAGCCCCTACCTGCTGCAGCACGCCTACAACCCGGTCGACTGGTATCCGTGGGGTGACGAGGCGTTCGCCGCGGCGGCGGCCGCCGACAAGCCGGTGTTCGTGTCGATCGGCTATTCGACCTGCCACTGGTGCCACGTGATGGAGCACGAGTCGTTCGAGGACGAGGCAACCGCCGCCGTGCTGAACGAGCACTTCATCAACGTCAAGATCGACCGCGAGGAGCGGCCCGACGTGGACCGCATCTACATGAGCGTGGTGCAGGCGGTCACCGGCTCCGGCGGCTGGCCGATGTCGGTGTTCCTGACCCCGCAGCGGCAGCCGTTCTACGCCGGCACCTACTTCCCGCCGCGGCCGGTGTACGGCCGGCCGGCGTTCCGGGAGGTGCTGTTGTTCCTGGCCGGGCGCTGGCGCGAGCGGCGCGCCGAGGTGGAAGCCACCGCCGCGCGCATCACCACCGCGGTGCGCCAGGTGGCCGGCGGGACCGCGGCGATGCCGGGGCCGGCCCCGGAGGCGGCGCCGTCCGCGTTGCTGGCGGCCGTCACCGACGGGCTGGCGGAGTCGTTCGACGCCCGTTACGGGGGCTTCGGCTCGGCGCCGAAGTTCCCGCGCCCGGCGGTGTTCACGGCGCTGTTTCACCACTATCGCCGCTCCGGCAGCGAGCAGGCCCTGGAGATGGCACGGGAGACGCTGCACGCGATGGCGCGCGGCGGCATGTACGACCACCTCGGCGGCGGCTTCCACCGCTACAGCGTGGACCGCTACTGGCGCGTGCCGCACTTCGAGAAGATGCTCTACGACCAGGCGCAGCTCGCCGCCGCCTACGCCACGGCCCACCAGGTCACCGGCGACCCTTCCTGCGCCGCCGTCGCGGCCGCCACCCTCGACTACCTGCTGCACGACCTGCAGGCGCCGGAGGGCGGCTTCTATTCCGCCGAGGACGCCGACTCGGCGCGCGACCCGCAGCAGCCCGAGGACAAGGTGGAAGGCGCGTTCTACCTGTGGCGCATCGACGAGGTGCGCGCCGCGTTCGCCGCGGCCGGCGGCGCTGCCGCCGCCGAGGCCGGCGAGATGATCGCGGCCTACGGACTGACCGCGCGCGGCAACACGATCTCCGATCCGCAGGGCGAGTTCGGCAGCGGCAACGTCCTGTATCGGGCGCGCGGCGAGGGTCCGCTGCCGGGGCAGTGGCGGGACGCGTTGTTGGCGGCGCGCGACCGGCGCGCCCGGCCGCTGCTGGATGACAAGGTGATCGCGGCGTGGAACGGGCTCGCGATCGAGGCGCTGGCCGTGGCAGGGCGCGTGCTCGGGCGGTCCGATTTCGTCGCTGCCGCTGCCGCTGCCGCCGGCTTCGCGCGCCGCGAACTGATGCGCGACGGGCGGCTGCTGCGCCGCTACCGGGCGGGCGAGGCGCGGCACGCGGCCGGGCTGGCCGACTACGCGTTCCTGGTCGGTGGCCTGGTCGAGCTGTACCAGAGCTGCGGTGAATTGTGGACACTGGAGTGGGCCGGCGAGCTCGCCGACGCGATCATGGCGCAGTTCGCTGCGCCGAACGGCGCGCTGTACGACACCCCCGGCGGCCAGAGTGACCTGATCATGCGCACCAGTGAGCTGTACGACTCCGCCGAGCCGTCCGGACCGGCCGCCGCGATCCTGGGCCTGCTGCGCCTCGGCCGCCTGCTCGGCAACCGCGACTGGGAGCAGGCCGCCCGGCGCGCCCTGGCTGCGGTTGCCGCGACCGCCGCCGCCCAACCTACCGCGGCTCCGCTGCTCGCGGTGGCCGCCGACCTGGCCGGCCATCCGCCGGTGGAGGTGGTGCTCGCCGGCGACTGGGAGCAGACCGCGCCGCTGCGCCGCCAACTGGCACGCCATTACCTGCCGGACGCGGTGGTGGTGCACCTGCAGCCCGCGGCGGCGGCCTGGTGGCAGCGGCGCCACCCGGCCGTCGCCGCCATGGCCGCGGCCGGCCGCGGCGCCCGCGCTTACGTGTGCCGCGACTTCACCTGCGACCTGCCGGTGAGTACGGCGGCCGATCTCGCCCGCCAGCTCGCGGCCATCGCGCCGGGAACCGGGCGCGGCTCCGGCTAGCCTGGAGACGGCGGCTTCAACAAGCCCGTCGCGACGGCCGGATCAGGATCTGCGAGGATGCTGCTCGCCTTCGCCATCCGGGAATACGAGTTGCACCATGAAGGTCTTCACTTGGCCGCATGACGTGCAGGCGACAGCCATCACCGGCGTTCCTTCGGCCAGACTCGTGGTCATCGACTCCCCGTGTCGCTTGGCCACCGGCCAGGAGAACATTTCCGAAACCGGCGCAAGCCGAGGGTCCGCACAACACCTCGTGATCTTGCGATCCACCAGGTGATGCTTGAGGCGTTCTATCGCCTCCTCGGTTAGCCTGGACTCGGGATCAAGTGGTTGCATCATCCCTCCCGGCCCGTGCGACGCGAACTCACCACGCTGTCCAAAATCGTTACGGCAGAGTCAGGGGCAATGGAGCGGACCGCCCCGAGTATGGCCCTCTGGTTGGTTTCCAACCGTTTTGTGCGTTCGTCAAGATCGTCGAGTTTGCCGTCGAGCTTCTTGAAAGGGTTTACCAGAATCCCGATCAGTGTGATCGCGACAGCGACCAAAGCACACGCTGCGGTAGTCCACTGTGGTGTCATGCTCGCCCCTCGTTCATTGCCACTTAGCTTATCACCACACGCCACTGTTAGCAACCGTACCGCAATCGGAGACTATGCCCAAATCTATATAATACAGGTAGTTATGTATTCTGATCCGCGACCGTGCGGCGACGGCCCCGGGCACGCAAGCGTCCGCGGGAGTCGCTCGTGGCCGCCGTCGTCCAGGGCCGGCAGTTGTGGGCGGTTGTGGGCGTGGTCGGCGCTTCTCGGTCAGCCGGTGCGGCGCACGCGCGCAGGCCGGCGGCGGCGCGCGGTTGAGCCGGCGATGCGGCGGCCCACGCGTCCGCTCGCCAGCATGAAGCCGATCAGCGCCAGCCACACCATGAACAGCGGCCCGGTGAAGCGGTGCAACACGGTGGCGGCGTCCACCCAGATCAACTGCATGGCCGCACCGACCAATGCGGTGGCGGGCGCCAGCCGGCGCAGCGTGCCGCCGCGGCGCCACTGTCGAGCGGCGTTCGCGAGCAGGGCCAGGCCGGCCAGCGTGAACCCGAGCCGGCCGCCGATCCAGCGCAGTTCGGCTACCATCGCCACCGCGCCTCCCTGCGCAGCCACCTCGGCCGCCGCCGCCGGCGCCGGCGCGATCAGCGCCAGGGCCGCGGCGGACGCGCCGGAGACCGCGGTGAACAGACCCGAAACGGCCAGCAACACGGGTACCAGCAGCGTGCCCAGGCGGCGGCGCATGAAGCGCGTGTGCCACAGGTACCAGGCGCCGGCAAACAGCGTGATGCCGGACACCAGCCGCGCCGCGCCGCCGGCGCCGTAGAGCCCGCGCCGCCGCGCAATGGCCGCCAGCGAGTCGGCCAGCGTGGGCAGGTCGGCGCCCGCGGATACCCGCGCGACCACGGCCACGGCGGTGGCGGCCGCGGTCGCCAGCAGCAGCCAACCGGCGCGGTGGGCGGCCGCGTCGTACGCCGACTCGATGGCGTGCCGCCGGGCGAGGTTCAGCATGCCGCGGCGGCCACGCCGTCCGACGTGCCCCGGCGATCAAGCGCGCGGCGGGCGGCGGTGACTGCCGTACGGCGCCGGCACACGGGTACGGCCAGCCGCCCGCGTAGGAACCGGGCATCGCACCGGAGCGGCGAGGCGCCGAGCAGGCAAGGCGCGACGAACGAGCATATCAGACGCAGGTGAGCGATGAGCAACGCGGCGAGCCGGGATGCAGCGCGGCATTCAATGCGGCCGGGTCTCGCCACGGGATGCTAGAGCAGGTGGTTGAAGCGGGTGCGCTTGGTGGCCAGGTAGCGCTCGTTGAACCGGTTGGCCGGCACCACTACCGGCACGCGTGCGGTGATAGTGATGCCCTCCTGCTCAAGCCCGGCGATCTTGGCGGGGTTGTTGGTCAGCAGCCGCACGGAGACGATGCCGAGCAGCTCGATAATGCGCGCCGCGGTCCGGTAGTCGCGGGCGTCGGCGGGAAAGCCGAGCCGTTCGTTGGCGTCGACACTGTCGAGCCCCTGGTCCTGCAGCTCGTAGGCGCGGATCTTGTTGAGCAGGCCGATGCCGCGTCCCTCCTGGCGCAGGTAGATCACCGCACCGCGGTCGCGCGCCGCGATGTAGCGCAGCGACTCCTCCAACTGTTCGCGGCAATCGCAGCGCAGCGAGCCGAAGATGTCGCCGGTGTGGCACTCCGAGTGCACCCTCACCGGGCAGTCGTGCGCGTCGCGCACCTGTCCGCGCACCACCGCGGTCAACTCGGTGCCGCCCTCGCTGTCTTCGAAACCGATCAACGTGAAATCGCCGAACAGGGTGGGAAACGCGGCATGAGCCACGCGCCGCACGTGGCCCGCGCTGCCACCGGCAGTTCCCGGTGCGGTCTTGGGACGCTGCGCCGACGTCCGGTGGTCGCTCACGGTGTCTCCACTCCGTGCCACCTACCGTCGTGCGTTCCGGACACTGCGCGGCCCTTCGTGGGCCAACTTCCGGGCAAGCGCCGGGTCGTACATTGCTGCTGAACTCCTGTCCTCTGACGTGCGGGCCAATCAGGCCAATCAGGCCAATCAGGCATTGCGGCGTGCCGACGAGCCGTGTGTTTGACGCAAAGATACGTTGCCGGGTTGGCTGAAAGCTACGCTGCCCCAGGATCGGTGGCCGGCTCGGTCGGCGGCTCCTGGCCGCGCCGCGTTCCGAACAGGCGGTAGCGCAACAGGCGCCAGTAGACAGCACGCAGGAAGCGCAGGTCGCGCTCACTGACAAGCTGCCCGCCGTACACCGCGCGCGCCACCAGCGTAGTGAAGCGCTCCACCAGCCGGCGCGCCGCCGGTGCGCGCTTCGCGCTGCGTGAATGGTACCCCTCGCGCCACGCCATCCAGCCGGTACGGCGCGGGTCGGGAACGCCCAGGGTGCGCCCCAGGGTGACGTAGCGCTGCGACAGGCGCATCAGCGGGCGCAGCTCGCGCGCCACCAGCGGCCCCCGCAACCGGCGCACCAGTCGCCAGGCGATCAGCGCCGCCAGCAGCACGCCGCCGCCGGCCACCGCGATGCGTACGGGCGACCAGATCGACGGTTGCACCGGCAACCCGTCGCCCTCCAGGAGATCAATGTCCAGTTCCCGGTCGCCGAGAATCGACTGCACCTGGCGCAGCGTGAACGAGTCCATCTCCATGTCGAATCCGTACAGCGACAGGAGTTCCTCCTCGTCGAAGAAGTTGGCGTACTGGCTCGGGTTCACCGCCGGCGTCGCCTCGTAGCGCGTCCAGCCGGCGCCGTCTATCCACACCTCCGGCCAACTGTGGGCGGACAGCCCGGTCACCTCGGTTTCGTTCGCGGTGCCGGGAAAATTGATCAGGAAGCCCTCGTTGTAGCGCGCCGGAAAGCCGTTCATGCGCGCGATGGTAGCGAACGCGGTGGCGAAGTGGACGCAATAGCCCTTCTTTTCCTCGAACAGGAATTTGTCGAGAAAGCTCTCCGAGCGGCGCAGGTTGTCCACGTTCAGAGAATAGGTGCAGGTATCGGAAAGATACCCGTTGATCGCGTTGAGGCGCTCGTGCGGCGTCGCATCGGGTTGTTCGAAGGCCGCCGCCACCTCGCGCAGGTCCCCGCTCATGCCGCGCGGCAACTGCAGGTAGCGGCGCCGCTCCTCCTCGGTGAGGCGGATCGGCTGGATCGCGGAGCGTTCGACGAACAGTACGTCGCCGGCCACCAGCGGCTCGACCAGTTGGAAGCCGCGATGGAAGTGGCCGGTTTCCAGCACCGGCACGTCGCGCCCGAACCGGAACGCGGACGTGTCCAGCGTATAGGGCAGCTTGTTGTAGAATTCGATCAGCAATTCCACCCGGACCGCCGCATCGCGCCGCCGCGGGCGCCCGCGCAGCATGATCGATCCCTGGTCGCGGATGGAGTCCTCGGGCCGGAACGTGGTCTTCCAGTTCTTGCCGTCGTAGTGATCGAACACGTCGGTCTTCAGGTACAGCGGTCCGTCGACGTCCGCGCTGACGCGAAAGATCGGCAGCGGCGAGAGCACCGGCGAGCCGCCGAGCGAGCGCTCCTGGAACGAGTAGCCGTATCCCGGAATACCGTACAGCAGGGGAAACTGCGGCAGCGTGTTGGACACGTACTGGCGGAGCTGCGGGTGCAGGGTAACGTCGATCACCTGGCTGCCGGTCGCGGTGCGGCTCCCCGCCAGCACGGTCGCCACCAGCAGCACCGCCGCGAACAGGCCGCCGCCGTACACGATGCGCCGCGCCAGGTAGCGGGCCGGGCCGTCGCGCAGCAGCAGGAACAACACGCACGCCAGGGCGGTGAGCAGGGCGAGCAGGTAGACCGGCCCGGTCTGCAGGATCACCGCGACGATGGCGGTAACGAAGGCGCCGGAGATCAGCAGCGGCCAGGCGTAGCCGAGACTGATGAAGGTGGCCGCCAGTGCGGTGGAGAAGAACGCCGACATCAGCGTGAACAGGTTGGAGACGGTTCCGGTGCCGGTACCGTCGGCCATCGCCTCGAACCACAGCTTGTAGGCGGAAAAGGGGGTGATCACGATGCCGATCAGCAGCGCCGCCCCGAACGCCGCCGTCACCAGCATCGCCAGGGTGCTCAGCCCCCAGCGCAGCGGGCCCTGCGCCAGGGCGCGCCCGGCCTGCAGCAACGACAGCGGAACGATCACGGCGAGCAGCAGGGGGAGCGCGAGCGAGGACTTGGTGTAGCTCCAGAACAGCAGGGGAATGCCTATGCCGTAGAGCAGTGCCAGGAGCGCCTTGATATGGCCGTCCCAGCGGCGCAGGTCAACTCGCCTCATCGTGTGCCTCCAGGTCGGTAGCGATGGTGGTGGAGCCGCGCAGCGCCACCACGCGCGTGCCCTGTTCGCGCAGGCGGTTGAAGTAGCCGGCGTGGCGCTCGGTCGGTTCCGCGGTCTGGTTGTGTATCAGCGTCACCTGGAAGTTGCTCGAGCGCTGCTCGTCGAGCAGGATCAGCAGCTCCGGATCGAGCAGGTGGGTGATGAAGAACATCGAGTTGACCTCGGTGTTCATGCCGGTCTCCAGGTGGGTCTCGTACAGGCGCGCCGCGGAGATGTCGCTGACGAACAGCAGCTCGAAGGTCGATTCGTAGAAGCGCCCGAAGTCGGAGGCATGGTCGCCGATGAATTCGTACGACGTGCGGCTGGCGGCGCGCACGGTCACCGGCAGGTTGCGCTTCAGAAAGTGGTTGACCAGCGCCACCAGCGCCTCCACGGTGACGTCCTCGGTCAGCAGCACGTCCTCGGCACTGCTCGGCACCGGCCGCAGGTCGACGTAGATGCTCACCGCCGGCTCGCTGGTGGAGTCGTACTCCTTGATCACCGGAATGCCGGTGCTGGCGAACTTCTTCCATGCCAGGTGGCGCACCGATTCGCCCGGCCGGTACTCGCGGAGCTGGTTGAACAGCGAGTAGTCGGGCAGGTTGCCGAGCGAGCCGACCTCCGACGTGCCGAGGCGGCGCTCGGTGCCGGGCTGGAACTCGCCGATCGGCAGGATGCGCGGATACACCCGGAACTCGCGCACCCGCACGCGCGGGCGTACGCTGAACAACTGCAGGGTGTCGCCAATCTCGATGCGCTCCAGTCCCACCGTGTAGATGCCGCGGTAGGGGAGCTGCACGGTCTGCTCCCGTTCCACGAACTGGTGGCCCGGCAGGTAGGTGAGGATGCCGTCGCCCACCTCGCCGCGTGCCGCCGCGGGCGCGGCGGCGGCCGCCTGCCCGGATTCGGATCCGTCGGCGCCGCCGGCCGCCGTGGGACGGATGGCGCGGAAGCGGGCACGCACGCGCGGCAGCGGCAGCGCGGAGCCGTTTTCGATTATGCAGCGGTACTGCAGTTCCTGCCCCTTCACCGGTTGTTCATTGCTGAAGTGCTGGTTGTAGCGCAGGCCGGCGGCGGCGATCAGCAGGAGGACCAGCGACACCAGCGGCAGCAGGATGAAGACGACCGCGAACACCGCGAAGAACTCGCCGAGGTAGGCGGCCGCCAGGTAGGCGAGCACCCCGGCAAACAGGTACACGCCGCAGGCGCGCAGCCGCAGCGTGAACGGGAAGGCGGCGGCGAAGCGCGTTCCCCACCGCGCCGCCTCGCCGGCCGCGCGGGCGACCATGCCGGCGACGCCGGCCACGCCGGCCAGGTAGGCAATCATGCCAACCCGGTCGGTATCGGAACCTGCTGCAGGATGCGCTCCACCACCTGCGCCGGCGACAGGTTCTCCATGCGCGCCTCCGCGGACAGCACCACCCGGTGGGTCAGGACGATGCCGGCCACCGCCATCACGTCTTCCGGCATCACGTAGTCGCGCCCGGTAATGAGCGCTTCCGCCTGCGCCGCCATCATGATGTGCTGCGAGGCGCGCGGGCTGATGCCGAGGCGCAGCAGCGGGCTGGTGCGCGTCTGGTTGGCCACGCCGATGATGAAGCGGCGCACGTCGGGCGACACCGTGACCGAGCGCACCACGTTGCGCAGGTCGATGACGTCCTGCGGCTGCACGACCGGCTGCAGCTCGTGCAGCGGATCGGAGGCGTACTGGTCGAGAATGCGCACCTCGTCGTCGCTGTGCGGGTAGCCGATCGACAGCGAGATACCGAACCGGTCGAGTTCGCCCTCGGGCAGGTGGAACACGCCGATGAAGGTTACCGGGTTCTGGGTGGCGATCACGAAGAACGGGTCGGGCAGCCGGTAGGTGGTGCCGTCGACCGTCACCGAGCCCTCCTGCATCGCCTCCAGCAGGCTCGACTGGGTACGCGGGGAGGCGCGGTTGATCTCATCGGCCAGGATGAACTGGTGCATGATGGAGCCCTGCTTGAACTCGAACTGGCGTGACTCGTTGTTCCACACGGTCATGCCCACGATGTCGCCGGGCAGCAGGTCCGGCGTGAACTGGATGCGTCCGTAGTCGGTGCCGGTGCTCGCCGCCAGGCAGCGCGCCAGCGTCGTCTTGCCGACCCCGGGAACGTCCTCGATCAGGACGTGCAGGCCGGCGATGAAGCCGATCAACATGTGGCGAACCTGTCGCTGCTTGCCGACAAATACCTCGCTGACATTGTGCTCGATGGCCCGTACCTGCTCGCAGTAGGGCGAGATGTCCCGCTGTTGCATGCTGGAGTGTAACATGGCGCATCCGGGCCGTTTGGACAAGCCGCGTCGGGCGGAGCAGGGACCTGCGGGGACCTTGCGGCGACCATGGGTTCGTTGACCAGCGTGCGAGCGCGGCAGTACGCTGAAGCACAACTGGCCGCCATGCTTTCCGTCGCCGAAGTCGATTCCCTCCTGACCGACCGCACCGCGGTGTTGCCCGCCGAGCAGTGCGCGCTGATCGGCTCGGTGGGGCGCGTCCTGCGCGAGTCCGTCACGGCCGACCGCGACCTGCCGCCGCACGACCGGGTGACCATGGACGGCATCGCCGTCGCCGCGGCAGCGCTGCAGCGCGGCGGCCGCCCGCTGCACATTGAGGGCGAGGCGCGCGCCGGCGACCGGCGCCGGCAATTGCGCGATGCCGGCGACGGCGCCCTGCGCGTCATGACCGGCGCCGTGCTGCCCGCCGGCAGCGACACGGTGATCCGCAACGAGGACCTGCGCATCGAAGGCGAGCGCGCGTGGCTGCAGCCCGAAAACCCGATCGTACCGGGCCAGAACGTGCACCGGCAGGGCTCCGACACGCGCGCCGGCGCTACCGCGCTGAGCCCCGGGCGGCGCATCTCTCCCGCCGACATCGCCGTGCTTGCGTCGGTGGGCCGCGCCGAGGTGGCGGTCGGGCGGCGCCCGCGGGTCGCCGTCATCTCCACCGGCGACGAACTGGTCGACGTGGGCCGGCCGATCGCCGCCCACCAGGTGCGCCGCTCCAACATCTACGTGGTGGCGACCGCGCTCACCGGCCTCGGCTACCAGGTGGACGCTCGCCACCTTCCGGACGACCCGGAGCAGCTCAGCGCCGGGGTCAGCGCGGCGCTCGCCCGCCACGACGTGCTGATCACCACCGGAGCGGTGTCCAAGGGCAGCGCCGACTTTCTGCCCGGGGTGTACCGGCGTCTGGGGGCGGAGTGCTACCTGCACGGCGTTCGGCAGCGCCCGGGCAAGCCGCTGTGGATCGGCGGCACCGGCGGCGGCAAGCGCGTGTTCGCCCTGCCCGGAAACCCGGTGTCGGTGATGATGTGCCTGTACCGCTACGTGGTGCCCTACCTGGCCGCCGCCGAGGGGGCCGCGCCGGCGCCGCCGCTGCACGCCGCCCTCGCCGAGGAGGTGCGCTTCCCGCCGCCGCTGACCCTGTTCCTGCCGGTGCTGCTGACCGCCGCCGGCGGCACGCTCGCCGCCCGCCCGGCGCCGGCGCAGAACTCCGGCGACTTCCTGGCCCTGGTGGGCACCGACGGGTTCCTGGAACTGGCGGCCGGACAGGCGCGGTTCGCCGCCGGCAGCGTGCTGCCCCTGCACCCGTGGCAGCCCCTGGCCTGGGGCGCCGGCGGCGGAGGCGGAGGCGGAGCGTGATGAGCGCAAGCACGGTGCGCGACGCGTTCAGCCGCCCGCTGCGCGACCTGCGCATCTCCGTTATCGACCGCTGCAACTTCCGCTGCCCCTACTGCATGCCGAAGGACACCTACGGCGACGACTACCAGTTCCTGCCGCCCGCGGACTACCTCAGCTTTGCCGAGGTGGCGCGGCTGGTGCGCCTGTTCGTGGCCCACGGCGTCACCAAGGTGCGCCTGACCGGCGGCGAGCCGCTGCTGCGTCCCCGCCTGCCGGAGCTGGTCGCCGCGCTGGCGCGGATTCCCGGCATCGAAGACCTCGCCCTGACCACCAACGGCTACCGGCTGGCCGAACACGCCGGCGCGCTGCACGCCGCGGGGCTGCGGCGGGTTACCGTCAGCCTCGATTCGGTCGACCCGGAGGTGTTCGCGCGCATGAACGGGCTTGGCATCCCGATCGACCGCGTGCTCGCCGGCATCGCCCGCGCGCAGCAGGCGGGGCTCGCTCCGGTCAAGCTCAACGCGGTGGTGCAGCGCGGCGTCAACGATCACACCGTGCCGGGCCTGGTGCGCCGCTTCGCCGGCCAGCCGATCGCGATCCGCTTCATCGAGTACATGGACGTCGGCAACCGCAACGGCTGGGATCCGGCCGGCGTGGTGCCGAGCGCCGAGCTGAAAGCCGTGCTCGAGGAGGAATTCGCCCTGCTGCCGGTGGCCGCCGCCTACCGCGGCGAAGTGGCGCAGCGCTACCGCATTGCCGGCACCGCGACCGAGGTGGGGTTCGTGTCCTCCATCTCGCAGCCGTTCTGCAGCGACTGCAGCCGCGCCCGCCTGTCCACCGACGGCCACTTCTACACCTGCCTGTTCGCCTGGCGGGGCACCGACCTGCGCACCCCGTTGCGCGGCGGCGCCAGTGACCGCGATCTCTCCGACCTGCTCGCCGGCGTGTGGCGGCGGCGGGTCGACCGCTACTCGGAGGAGCGCGCCGAGGTGACCCGATTCGAGCGCAACCGGGAGCGCAAGATCGAGATGTACCAGATCGGCGGGTAGGGCAGGGCGATGCACGACCGCGGCGCCGGGCCGCATGGCCCGCTCACCCACGTATCGCAGGCCGGGCAGCCGGCGATGGTCGACGTCGGCGGCAAGCCGCGCAGCGTGCGCCGCGCCCGCGCCCGCGCCGAGGTATACCTGCCGCCGCCGGTCCGTGCCCTGCTGCGCGACGGCGAGTTGCACGGCGCCAAGGGGCCGGTGTTCCAGACCGCGATCACGGCCGGCGTCATGGCCGCGAAGAAGACCAGCGAGCTGATTCCCCTGTGCCACCCGATCGGTCTCGACCGCTGCGACCTGACCGTGGAGCTCGACGCCGCCGGCAATGCCGTGGTGCACTGCGTCGCGGCGGTCGAGCACAAGACCGGGGTCGAGATGGAGGCACTCACCGGCGCCGCGGTGGCCGCGCTCACCATCTACGACATGTGCAAGGCGGTGTCGCACGACATCGCCATTCGCGAGGTCCGCCTGCTGGAGAAAAGCGGCGGCAAGAGCGACTACCGGGCGGCGGAGGCCGGCGGTGGCTGAGCGTACCACGCGCCGCGTGGTGCGGGTGAGCTACTTCGCGCTGTTGCGCGACGAGACGGGGCGCGACGAGGAACAGGTGGCGACCGCCTGCGCCACCGCCGGTGAGCTGTACGCGGAGCTGCAGGAGCGGTACCGCCTGTCGCTGCCGCGGGAACGGCTGCGGGTGGCGATCAACGCCACCTTCGCCGACTGGGACTCCGCGCTCGCCGACGGTGACCTGGTGGTGTTCATTCCCCCGGTGGCCGGCGGATGAACCGCGCGCAAGGAGCAGCACGATGAGCGATACCAGGCAGGCGGTCAGCTTCGCCCTGACCGACGCGGCGATCGCCCCGGAGCGCCTCAAGGCGGGCCTCGAGCATCCGGCCGCCGGGGCGCTGGCCACCTTCGAGGGCTGGGTGCGCAACCACGCCGACGGCCGTTCCGTCCACCTGCTGGAGTACCAGGTGTACCGGGAACTGGCGCACGCGGAGGGAATGCGCGTGCTGGCGGAGGCGGTGGCGCGGTTCGACGTAATCGCCGCGCACTGCACGCACCGTTCGGGTATACTGCACGTAGGCGATATAGCGGTGTGGGTCGGCGTCGCCGCCGCGCATCGCGGCGCGGCCTTCGACGCCTGCCGCTATATCATCGACGAGATCAAGCGGCGCCTGCCGATCTGGAAGCGCGAAACCTACGCTGGCGGTGATTCCGGCTGGGTCAACTGCCAGGTCGATGGAGCGCAGCGCGCGACCAGCGGAGGAATCGATGGCACAGAGTAGGCGGAAAGAGTACGAAGCCGGCATCAAGTGGTGGGACATCACCGACCGCGAGCACTACATGGGCCGGCGCGAATTCATGCGCAAGGCCGGCACGGTGGCGGCCGGCGTCGGTCTGGCAACCGCGGCACCCGGCTTCGTGCAGCGCGCGTTCGCGCAGAACGGCGCGTTCCCCGGCCTGCCCGGCAGCAGGTACGACACCGACGAAGAGCAGAACACGCTCAAGCAGGCCACCACCTACAACAACTTCTGGGAGTTCGGCGCCGGCAAGAACGACCCCGCGCGCAACGCCAAGAACTTCGTCACCGCACCGTGGGAAATCAGCATCGGCGGGTTGCTCGCCAACCCGGTGAAGATCGACGTGTCGGACGTCATCGCGCGCTACCGCGACAAGCTGGAGCAGCGCATCTACCGCATGCGCTGCGTCGAGGCGTGGTCGATGGTGATCCCCTGGGTCGGGTTTCCCCTGCACGAGTTGATCAAGGACTACCAGCCCGACTCGGCGGCCAAGTACATGCGCTTCGAGACCCTGTGGGACCCGGAGCAGATGCGCAAGGCGGCGCGCTCCATCCAGTACCCCTACGTAGAGGGGCTGCGCATGGACGAGGCGATGAACGATCTCACCCTGGTCACCGTGGGCATGTACGGCGACGTGCTGCAGAATCCCAACGGCCCGCCGATCAAGATCGTCATTCCGTGGAAGTACGGCTTCAAGAGCATCAAGAGCATCAACAAGATCGAGTTCGTCGCCGACGAGCCGGTGAACACGTGGAAGAAGGCGCAGCCGCGCGAGTACGGGTTCTACTCCAACGTGAATCCCGAGCGCCCGCACCCGCGCTGGAGCCAGGCCACCGAACGCCGCATCGGCGAGCGCGGCCGGCGCGAGACGCTCAAGTTCAACGGCTACGGCGAGTGGGTGGCCTCCATGTACCAGGGCATGGACCTGATCAACCGGTACTACTAAGCCGTACCGAGGCCAGGGGGAGCGTATGGCGGAGGCGAAGGCGAAACCGAAACGGCGCAACCCGATGCAGGTGGCCAAGCGCGCCAAGCTGGTCGTCCTGCCGCTGGCCATGGTGCCGCTGGCCATCGCCCTGCTGCGCTACCTGGGCGACCAGTTCGGCGGCAACGCCATCGAGGCGTTCACCCTGGACACCGGCAACTGGGGCATCCGCCTGCTCCTGGTCACCCTCGCCATCACCCCGCTGCGCGAGCTGACCGGCTGGAACTGGCTCATCACCTACCGCCGCCCCATGGGCCTGGCCGCGTTCTACTACGTGTGTGTGCACTTGCTGGTGTACCTGTATCTCGATTTCAACTTCGAGTTTCAGTACATCATCCCCGACCTGTCGCAGTCGATCTACGTGGTGGTGGGCTTCGCCGGGTTCCTGCTGCTGATACCGCTGGCGCTCACCTCCACCAACGGCTGGATCCGCGCCCTCGGCAAGCGCTGGCGAACCCTGCACCGGCTCGGTTACGCGGCGCTGATCCTGGGCGTGGTCCACTACCTGCTGCAGATCAAGGAGATCAGCTTTCAGCTCTGGTTCTACATCATCGCCGGCGGCGTGCTGCTCGCCTACCGCGTCGTGGCCCCCGCCCTGAAGCGCTCCGCCGGCCGCAAGTAGTCCACGCACCGGATCTCTTTCCGTATCAATGGAAACTGATTCCGGTGACCGTCGAACAGTTGTTCGCCGTGTCGGATTCGCGGGGCACCGGGTCCACGCACCCGACGTAGTAGTACCGCCCGGCGGTCGCGGGTGCCCGAAACTCCACGTACCGCAGGGAGCCCGCCAGAGAGTTGCCTGTCACAACCAGCTCCGGCACGTCGACCTCACCCACTTGCGTGCCGGCGGACGGATTGCTCGCCTTGTCCGGCAGCAGGAGGATCCGCAACGTCGTCGCGTCGGACGGGCTCCCCATGTTGTACACCTTCAAGCCCACCGACAACGACGTTCCGATGGCACGCTCGCTCACACTCCAAGCGGCGACCCCCAGGTCCGGGCTGTTGCGCGACACGTCGACCTCCACCGCCGCCGAGCAGTTGTTCGTTGTAGCGGACTCCCCCGCCACCGCGTCCACGCACGCGCCGTAGTAGTAGGTCCCCTTGTTCGACGGCGCCTTCACGGTCACGAAGACGTACCCGTCATACTTGTCCGAGTCGATGCGCAACGGCGGCACCGTACCGGTGGCAACTTCCGTGTCGGACCGCGTGACAGCGGCATCGGTTGAACGGTAGAAGCGCAGCTTCGTAAAAAAAGGTGTCGCCGCACCGCGGTTGCGCACGTCCGCCCGCAACCGGAAAACTCCCCCGATGGCAGGACTGGCGGTGTTCACCCAAAACCGGTTGACCACCAGATCCGGCAATGGCCCGGATACCGGGACCGGTGGCCCCTGCACCGTGACCGGAACCTCCCCCGCGCAGTTGTTTGCCGTGTCGGACTCTTCCGCCACCGCGTGCACGCACGCGCCGTAGTAGTACGTCCCGGAACTCGACGGAGCGCTCAGCTCCACCGACGCAGGGCTGCGCTCCGAGGCCGCCAGCTCCGGCACCGCGGCGGCGCCCACCTGCTCGTCGGAGGCCGTGATGGTGTCGTCTTTCGACCGGTAGACTACGATCGTCGTCGCTGCCGCCTCTCCGCGCCCTGCGTTGCGCACCGTGGCCGAGAACGTGAAGCTCTCGCCGGCGGTCGGGCCGTCGTCGCTCACCGCCAGGTCTCCCACCACGAGATCCGGCCGCGGCGATGCTGCCTCGGTATCCACCACCGGGCGGGGGTCGCTCACCGCGGGAGCCTCCACCGCCGGGTCCGGAAGAACCGCGCCCGGACCTCCGCCGCAACTCGCCAGCGCAAGGCATGCCAGCGCGGCGAGCGCGCCGCACACGACCGGCTGCATGACGGAGCAGCGAATGGACGACCTGGTATCCCACGGCATCAAAGGAACTCGATTGAGGCTTGCGTACAGTTGTTCGTCGTGTCCGATTCCCCGGTCACCGTGTCCACGCACATGACGTAGTAGTACACCCCGGGGGTCGCAGGTGGCTGGAAATTCACGGACTGCAGGGAGGACGCCGACTCGTCCTGTGTCACAACCAGCTCCGGCACGGCGACCTCACCCACCTGCGTGCCGGCGGACGGTTTGCTCGTCTGACTCGGCAACAGGAGGAGGCGCAGCGTCGTCGCCCCGGACGGGCTCCCGCTGTTGAACACCTTTACTCCTACCGACGTCCACGTGCGGAGATGACGGGGACCCACGCTCCACGAGCCGACCCACAGGTCCGGTATGCTCTGCGACGCATTGACCTTCACCGCCGCCGAGCAGTTGTTCGTCGTGACCGACTCGCCCGCCACCGCGTCCACGCACGCGCCGTAGTAATACACCCCCTTTTTCGACGGCAGCTTCAGGAACAGGAGATACTGGTTCAACCCGGTGCCCAACCGCCTCACCGAACGGGTGGCCACTTGCGTGTCGGACCGCGTGATGGTCGCATCCGTTGAACGGTAGAAGCGCAGCGTCGTCAACGCCGTGGTCCTGCGCCCGCGGTTGAGCACCTTCCCGGACAAGTCGATAATCCCCCCGATGGCCGGACTGCGGGTGCCGACAAGCCAAACGGAGGCCACCAGGTCCGGCCCCGGCGGCCCCGATGCCGCGACCTGCGGCGTCTGCACCGTGACCGGCACCGGAGCCGAGCAGTTGTTCGTCGTGTCGGACTCTCCCGCCACCGCGTGCACGCACGCGCCGTAGTAGTACGTCCCGGTACTCGACGGAGCGCTCAGCTCCACCGACGCGGCCCTGCTTTCCGACGCCGCCAGCTCCGGGACCGCGTCGGCGCCCACCTGCTCGTCGGAGGGCGTGATCGTCTCATCGTCCGAACGGTAGACGCGCAGCGTCGTCGCCGCCGCGTGTCCGTCCCCGGCGTTGCGCACCGTGGCCGAGAACGTGTATCTCGCTCCGGCGGCCTCCGTGGCGGCCCTCACGTCGGGAGACTCAACCACCAGATCCGCCCTCGGCACCGCATCCGGCACCTGCACGGTGACTCGCACCGTTGCGGAACAGTTGTTCGCGGTGTCGGATTCTCCGGCGACCGGATCGACGCATGCGCCGTAGTACGAGGTTCCGGGCCTCGACGGCGCCATTACCGTTACCGACGCGACCATGCTCTCCGAAGCCGCCAGCCCCGCCACCGCGGCGGCGCCCACCTGCTCGTCGGAGGGCGTGATCGTCTCGTTATCCGAGCGGTAGACACGCAGCGTGGTCGCCGCCGCGTTCCCGCGCCCGGCGTTGCGCACGGTGGCCGAGAACGTGAAGCCCGCCCCGGCAGCCGGGCGGGGGTCGCTCACCGCGGGATTCTCCACCACCAGGTCCGGATGGGCCGCGCCCGGACCTCCGCCGCAACTCGCCAGTGCCATGCATGCCAGCGCGACGAGCGCGCCGCACGCGACCGGCTGCTTCCCGGCGCAACGTACAGCCGACTTGGTGTTCCATGGCATTGTCCACTCCTCCGGTTCGGCGCGACCGTACCGCCGGCGGCCCCCCGCCGTCGTTCGCCAGCGGCGAGGTGCCACTACGTTCTTCATCGTAAAGCGTATTCGATAAACTTTCCATGAACTATCGATCATTAAACAGGCAGGAATTGCATCTTGTAAGGGAGATTCGCGTCTTCTCCCCGGAGTCGTCCCGAGCGACGGGTGGACGAGCCGCCTAATCTCCATCGGTGTCGGTGAAATCGACCGGGGTGTTCTCCAGCGAACAGTTGTTTGTCGTGTTGGATTCCCCGGGCACCGCGTCCACGCACATGACGTAGTAGTACCGTCCGGCGGTCGCAGGTGCCTTGAACTCCACCCACCTGAAGGCGTGCCCACCCGAATCCTTCGTCGCGACCAGCTCCGGCACGGCGACCGCACCCACCCGCGTACCGGCGGACGGTGCGCTCGTCGAATCCGGCAACAGGATGAGTCGCAGCGTGGTCGCCTTGGACGGGCTCCCGCTGTTCCACACACGCGTACCGAACGACAATTTCGCTCCGGTAGGTCGCACGACCGGCACGGTCAACTGGGTGACGAAGAGGTCCGGTATGTGGCGCAACACTTCGACCTTCAACGCCGCCGAGCAGTTGTTCGTCGTTGCGGACTCTCCCGCCACGGTGTCCACGCAGGCGCCGAAGTACAATACCGCCTTGCTCGACGGCGCCGTCACCCACGCGCGCACGGTTCTCAAGCCCAAGTCCATCCCCACGCCCGACAACGGCGACAACCACACGGTGGCGAACTCCGTGTCCGACCGCGTCACGGTCGCATCCGTTGAACGGTAGAAGCGCAGCGCCGTCGGCCCCGCCGTCGCCCTGCCGCGGTTGACCACCTTGGTCTCGAACTCGAGTCGGCCCCCGATGGCCGGCTTGCCGACGCTCACCCGAAGCGGGTTGACTATCAGATCCGGCCGTGGCCCCGACACCGGAACCTGCACCGCGACCTGCACCGGAGCCGAGCAGTTGTTCGCCGTGTCGGACTCTTCCGCCACCGCGTGCACGCACGCGCCGTAGTAGTACGTCCCGGAACTTGACGGAGCGTTCAGCTTCGCCGACGCGACCATGCTCTCCGAGGCCGCCAGTTCCGGGACCGCGGCGTCGGCCACCTGCTCGTCGGAGGGCGTGATCGTCTCATCGTCCGAACGGTAGACGTGCAGCGCCGCCGCCGCCGCGTCTCCGTCCCCGGCGTTGCGCACGGTGGCCGAGAACGAGAAGCTCGCCCCGGCAACCGGGCTGCCGTCGCTCACGGCGGGTAATTCCACCACCAGGTCCGGCTGCGGCGACGCCGGCTCCAGATGCTGCGCCTGCACGTCGACTCGGACCGCTGCCGAACAGGTGTTCGCGGTGTCGGACTCTCCCGCCACCGGATCGACGCACGCGCCGTAGTAGTGCGTTCCGGGACTCGACGGCGCCGTTACCTTCACCGACGCGACGCGGCTCGCCGAAGCCGCCAGCCCCGCCACCGTGGTGGCGCCCACCTGCTCGTCGGAGGGCGTGATCGCCTCGTCATCCGAGCGGTAGACGCGCAGCGTCGTCGCCGCCGCGTTCCCGCGCCCGGCGTTGCGCACGGTGGCCGAGAACGTGAAGCCCGTCCCGGCGGCCGGGCGGGGGTCGCTCGCCGCGGGATCCTCCACCACCAGGTCCGGATGGGCCGGCCCCGGACCTCCGCCGCAACTCGCCAGTGCAAGGCATGCCAGCGCGACGAGTGCGTTGCATGCGACCGGCGGCTTCCGGGAGCAACGTGCAGCCGACTCGGTGTTCCACGGCATTGTCCACTCCTCCGGTTCGGCGCGACCGTACCACCGGCGGCCTCGCCGCCGTGGTGCGCCAACGGCGAGGTGCCACTATGCTTCCTTCATCGTACAAGGTATGCAATAAACTTTCCATGACGATCAATCATGAAACAGGGATAAACTGCATCTTGTAAGAGGAAATAATGTCGGCCAATGGCGGGAGATTGCCGCAAGTAACCTACGCGCCCGGTCTCCATCAATATCAATGGAATCAGTGGTATTCGACCGCGACGGTCGCCGAGCAGTTGTTCTTCGTGTCCGACTCCCGGGGCACCGCGTCCACGCACATGACGTAGTGGTACACTCCGGGGGTCGCAGGTGCCTGGAACTCCACACCCCGTACGGAGGTCGCCGGCACGGTCCGGGTCACTACCAGTTCGGGCACGGCGATCTCACCTACCTGCGTGCCGGCGGACGGTTTGCTCGTCGGATCCGGCAACAGGAGCATGCGCAACGTCGTCGCGTCCGACGGGCTACCGTCGTTCCACACTGCGACTACGAACAACAACCGCCTTCCGGAAGGCCGAGAACGGTCGTGACCCCACCTGCTGACATGCAGGTCAGGTTCGTCGTGTGAAACATCGAGCCTCATCGCCGCCGAGCAGTTGTTCGCCGTGGCGGACTCCCCTGCCACCGCGTCCACGCACGCGCCATAGTAGTATGTGCCCTTGCTCGAGGGCGCCCTCAGGTCTTTGTACGCTACCAGGCTCGAGTCGGTGGGGAATCGCCCCATCGGCCAGTCGTACAACTTCGTGTCCGACTGCGTGATAGTTGCATCCGTTGACAGGTAGAAGCGCAGCGTCGTCCGCGCCGTTGTCGTAGCCCCACGGTTGCGCACCTTCGCCGTCAACTCGAAAAGCCCTCCGATGGGCGGACTGCGGGGGAACACGCGAAGCAGGTTGACATCCAGATCCGGCGCCGGCGGCCGCGGAGCTGCCGGCGGCCGCGGCGCTGCCGGCGCCGGCGCCTGCACCGTGACCGTAACCGCCGCCGAGCAGTTGTTTGTCGTGTCGGACTCTTCCGCCACCGCGTGTACGCACGCGCCGTAATAGTGCGTCCCGGAGCTCGACGGAGCGCGCAGCTTCACCGCCTCAGGGCTGCTCTTCGAGGCCGCCAGCGCCGGCACCGCGGCGGCGCCCGCCTGCTCGTCGGAGGGCGTGATCGTCTCATCGTCCGAACGGTAGACGCGCAGCGTCGCCGCCGCCGCGTCTCCGTCCCCGGCGTTGCGCACCGTGGCCGAGAACGAGAAGCTCGCCCCGGCAACCGGGCGGTCGTCGCTCACGGCGGGTGATTCGACCACCAGGTCCGGCTGCGGCGACGCCGGCTCCAGATTCTGCGCCTGCACGACGACTCGGACCGCCCCCGAACAGTTGTTCGCGGGGTCGGACTCTCCCGCCACCGGATCGGCGCACGCGCGGTAGTAGGAGACTCCGGGACCCGACGGCGCGGTCACCGTGACCGATGCGGCGCGGCTCGCCGAAGCCGCCAGTTCCGCCACCGTGGCGGCGCCCACCTGCTCGTTGGAGGGGGTGACCGTCGCGTCATCCGAACGGTAGACGCGCAGCGTCGTCGCCGCCGCGTTCCCGCGCCCGGCGTTGCGCACGGTGGCCGAGAACGTGAAGCCCGCCCCGGCAGCCGGGCGGGGGTCGCTCACCGCGGCATCTTCCACCACCAGGTCGGGATGAGCCGCGCCCGGACCTCCGCCGCAACTCGCCAGCGCAAGGCATGCCAGCGCGACGAGCGCGCCGCACGCGACCGGCTGCCTGCCGGAGCAACGTACCGTCGACTTGGTGTTGCACGGCATCGTCCACTCCTCCGGTTCGGCGCGACCGTACCACCGGCGGCCCCGCCGCCGGCGAACGACGGCGGCGGGTGCCCGCTACGTTTCTTCATCGTACAAGGTATTCAATGAACTTTCCATGACTATCGATCAATGAAACAGGTACGTATTGCACCTCGAAAGAGGAATAGGTGACTTCACGCGTGTCCCGACCACGAGATGCCGTTACCCGCCGAACGATCCGCCGCCGGGCTCCGCCGGTCCCGCGGCGGTCAGCGCACCTTCGCGCCGATGACGATGGCGGCAGCCAGCAGGATCAATGAAACTCGATTGGGGAGACCCCGGAACAGTTGTTCGTCGTGTCGGATTCCCCGCGTACCGCGTCCACGCACATGACGTAGTAGTACCACCCGGCGGTCGCAGGGGTCGTGAATACCAGAGTCTGCGTGGCGTACGCCGCCGCGGCCCGTGTTACAACCAGCTTCGGCACGGCGGCCTCAGCCACCTGCGTGCCATCGGACGGTTTGCTCTCCCGGTCCGGCAACTGGATGAGGCGCAGCGTCGTCGCTTCGGACGGGCCCCCGGTGTTGTACACCCTCTTTTTGAGAGTCAACGACGTTCCGACAGCCCGCGGAAGCAACACACTCCACGAGCCGACACTCAGGTCCGGCTTGTTGTGCGACACCTTGATCGTCGCCGCCGCCGAGCAGTTGTTGGTCGTGTCGGACTCGACCACTAACGCGTCCACGCACGCGCCGTAGTAGTATGTCCCTTTGCTCGACGGTGCCTGCAAGGTCACGTAGTCGTACACTTCCTGGTTGTACCGGTTGGTGCCCATCCACCACCCGCGGTCGCCCAAATGCGTGTCGGACCGCTCGATTGTCGCATCCGTCGAGCGGTAGAAGCGCAGCGTCATCTCCAGCTCCATTTTTGTAGCGCGGTTGTGCACCTCCGCCCCCAACTCGAAAACCCCACCGATGGCGGGATTGGCGTTGTCCACCCAAGCTCCGAGAACAACCAGGTCCGGCCGCGGCGCCGCCGACGCCGTGACCTGTGGCGTGTGCACCGTGACCTGCACCGCCTCCGAGCAGTTGTTCGTTGTGTCGGACTCTTCCACCACCGCGTGCACGCACGCGCCGTAGTAGAACGTCCCGGAACTTGACGGAGCGCTCAGTTCCACCGATTCAGGTCTGCTTTTCGAGGCCGCCAGTTCCGGCACCGCGGCGTTGGCCACCTGCTCGTCGGAGGGCGTGATCGTCTCATCGTCCGAACGGTAGACGTGCAGCGCCGCCGCCGCCGCGTCTCCGTCCCCGGCGTTGCGCACGGTGGCCGAGAACGAGAAGCTCGCCCCGGCAACCGGGCTGCCGTCGCTCACGGCGGGTAATTCCACCACCAGGTCCGGCTGCGGCGACGCCGGCTCCAGATGCTGCGCCTGCACGTCGACTCGGACCGCTGCCGAACAGGTGTTCGCGGTGTCGGACTCTCCCGCCACCGGATCGACGCACGCGCCGTAGTAGTGCGTTCCGGGACTCGACGGCGCCGTTACCTTCACCGACGCGACGCGGCTCGCCGAAGCCGCCAGCCCCGCCACCGTGGTGGCGCCCACCTGCTCGTCGGAGGGCGTGATCGCCTCGTCATCCGAGCGGTAGACGCGCAGCGTCGTCGCCGCCGCGTTCCCGCGCCCGGCGTTGCGCACGGTGGCCGAGAACGTGAAGCCCGCCCCGGCAGCCGGGCGGGGGTCGCTCACCGCGGCATCTTCCACCACCAGGTCGGGATGAGCCGCGCCCGGACCTCCGCCGCAACTCGCCAGCGCAAGGCATGCCAGCGCGACGAGCGCGCCGCACGCGACCGGCTGCCTGCCGGAGCAACGTACCGTCGACTTGGTGTTGCACGGCATCGTCCACTCCTCCGGTTCGGCGCGACCGTACCACCGGCGGCCCCGCCGCCGTCGTCGCCGCCGGCGAGGTGCCACTACGTTTCTTTATCGTACAAGGTATTCAATGAACTTGCCATGACTTTCAATCATGAAACGGGGAAAAAGTGCATCTCGCAGGATGAATTCGTGTCGTCGCTGCCGAGGTCGCCCCGCGCGACGAGTGGACGAGCCCGGCAGAACGCGAGACGTGAGGAGCTGCACCGGCCGGGGGCAAGGCGAGCGCGAGCAAGTGACTCACGGAAGATGACGCATCACGGTGCCAATGTCCGCGAGACAACGATGCCCCGCGGGCGCGCCTCCCACGGCATCAACGGAATTCGATTGAGGTGGCCGGCGAACAGTTGTTCGTCGTGTCCGACTCCCGGGGCACCGCATCCACGCACGCGACGTAGTAGTACACCCCGGCGGTAGCAGGTGCCTGAAACACCAGAGTCTGCACCGAATTCGCGGGCGAGGGCTGGGTCACAACCAGCCCCGGCACGGCGGCCTGACTCACCTGCGTGCCGGCGGACGGCTCGCTCTCGCGGTCCGGCAACCGGATGAGGCGCAGCGTCGTTGCGTCGGATGGGCTTCCGCCGTTGTCCACGGCAATCCCCACCGTGATCGACGCTCCAGCAGGACGAGAACCAGCCACCGTCCACCCGCCGATCCACAGTTCCGGGCTGTTGTGCGACACTTCGACCTTCACCGCCGCCGAGCAGTTGTTCGCGGTGTCGGACTCCCCCGCCACCGCGTCCACGCACGTTCCGTAGTAGTAGGTCCCTTTGCTCGACGGTGCCTGCGCGTACGCGTACTCGTACCCGATATATTCTGTGGAGTCGATGCGCAGCGGTGCCACCCATTCGGTGGCCACTTCGGTGTCGGACCGCGTGACGGTCGCATCGGTTGAACGGTAGAAGCGCAGTTCCGTATACGGTGATTCCGCACCGCCGCGGTTGCGCACGTTCGCCCACAACTCGAAAACTCCCCCGAGGGGCGGACTGTTGGAGCTCACCCAAAACCGTTTGACCACCAGATCAGGCCGCGGCGGCCCCAACGCCGGGACCTGCGCCGCCTGCACCGTGACCTGCACCGCGGTCGAGCAGTTGTTCGTCGTGTCGGACTCCTCCGCCACCGCGTGCACGCACGCGCCGTAGTAGTACGTCCCGGAACTTGACGGAGCGTTCAGCTTCGCCGACGCGACCATGCTCTCCGAGGCCGCCAGTTCCGGGACCGCGGCGTCGGCCACCTGCTCGTCGGAGGGCGTGATCGTCTCATCGTCCGAACGGTAGACGTGCAGCGCCGCCGCCGCCGCGTCTCCGTCCCCGGCGTTGCGCACGGTGGCCGAGAACGAGAAGCTCGCCCCGGCAACCGGGCTGCCGTCGCTCACGGCGGGTAATTCCACCACCAGGTCCGGCTGCGGCGACGCCGGCTCCAGATTCTGCGCCTGCACGACGACTCGCACCGTTGCCGAACAGTTGTTCGCGCTGTCGGACTCTCCCGCCACCGGATCGACGCATGCGCCGTAGTAGTGCGTTCCGGGACTTGACGGCGCTGTCACCTGCGCCGACGCGACGCCGCTCGCCGAAGCCGCCAGCTCCGACACCGCGGCGGCGCCCACCTGCTCGTCGGAGGGCGTGATCGCCGCATCGTCCGAACGGTAGACGCGCAGCGTGGTAGCCGCCGCATTCCCGCGCCCGGCGTTGCGCACAGTGGCCGAGAACGAGAAGCTCGCCGCGGCGGCAGGGCGGGGGTCGCTCACCGCGGGATCTTCCACCACCAGGTCCGGATGAGCGGCGCCAAGACCTCCGCCGCAACTCGCCAGCGCAAGGCATGCCAGCGCGACGAGCGTGCCGCACGCGACCGGCTGCTTCCCGGCGCAACGAATGGTCGACGTGGTGTTGCACGGCATCAACGGAACTCGATTGCGGTGACCGTCGAACAGTTGTTCGCCGTGTTGGATTCCCCGCGCACCGCGTCCACGCACATGACGTAGTAGTACCACCCGACGGTCGCGGGTGCCCGAAACTCCACATGCCACACGGAAACCGTCGGCCAGTGGTGTGTCAAGACCAGCGCCGGCACGTCGACCTCACCCACCCGGGTGCCGGCGGAAGGTTTGCTCGTCCGATCCGGCAACAGGAGGAGGCGCAACTTCGTCGCCTCGGACGGGCTCCCTTCGTTCCATACCGCGGTGCCCTGCGACAACGACTCTCCGACAGGTTTGGGACTCCGTGCAGACCACGCGCCGACAATCAGGTCCGGTATGTAGAGCGACACCTCGGCCTTCACCGCCGCCGAGCAGTTGTTCGCCGTGTCGGACTCCCCCGGCGCCACGTCCAGGCACGCACCGTAGTAGTACACGCCTTTGCTCGACGGTGCCTTCACGAATACGCGGTCATACCCTTCTTTGTCGTGCGATTCGATGCCCAAATACGTCCAACGGGTAGCCAATTCCGTGTCGGAGCGTGTGACGGTGGCATCCGTTGAAAGGTAGAAGCGCAGCTTCGTATACGGCGCTGGCGCACCGCCGCGGTTGCGCACCTCCGCCCACAAGTCGAAGAGCCCTCCGACGGGCGGACTGCCGGGGCTCACCCCGACCCGGTCGACCACCAGATCCGGCCGTGGCGGCCCCGATGCCGGAACCTGCGCCGCCTGCACCGTGACCTGCACCGCCTCCGAGCAGCTGTTCGTTGTGTCGGACTCCTCCGCCACCGCGTGCACGCACGCGCCGTAGTAGTACGTTCCGGAACTTGACGGAGCGCTCAGTTCCACCGACTCAGGGCTACTCTTCGAGGCCGCCAGCGCCGGCACCGCGGCGGCGCCCACCTGCTCGTCGGAGGGCGTGATCGTCTCATCGTCCGAACGGTAGACGTGCAGCGCCGCCGCCGCCGCGTCTCCGTCCCCGGCGTTGCGCACGGTGGCCGAGAACGAGAAGCTCGCCCCGGCAACCGGGCTGCCGTCGCTCACGGCGGGTAATTCCACCACCAGGTCCGGCTGCGGCGACGCCGGCTCCAGATGCTGCGCCTGCACGTCGACTCGGACCGCTGCCGAACAGGTGTTCGCGGTGTCGGACTCTCCCGCCACCGGATCGACGCACGCGCCGTAGTAGTGCGTTCCGGGACTCGACGGCGCCGTTACCTTCACCGACGCGACGCGGCTCGCCGAAGCCGCCAGCCCCGCCACCGTGGTGGCGCCCACCTGCTCGTCGGAGGGCGTGATCGCCTCGTCATCCGAGCGGTAGACGCGCAGCGTCGTCGCCGCCGCGTTCCCGCGCCCGGCGTTGCGCACGGTGGCCGAGAACGTGAAGCCCGCCCCGGCAGCCGGGCGGGGGTCGCTCACCGCGGGATCTTCCACCACCAGGTCCGGATGAGCCGCGCCCGGACCTCCGCCGCAACTCGCCAGTGCAAAGCATGCCAGCGCGACGAGCGGGCCGCACGCGCCCGGCTGCTTCCCGGAGCAACGAATGGTCGACGTGGTGTTGCACGGCATCAACGGAACTCGATTGCGGTGGCCGACGAACAGTTGTTCGCCGTGTTGGATTCACGGGGCACCGCGTCCACGCACATGACGTAGTAGTACACCCCGGCGGTCGCAGGTGCCCGAAACTCCACGTATCGCAGAGAGGACGCCGACCAGTTGTGTGTCACAACCAGCTCCGGCACGCCGACCTCACCCACCTGCGTGCCGGCGGACGGCTTGCTCGTCTTGTCCGGCAACAGGAGGAGGCGCAACGTCGTCGCGTCGGACGGGCTCCCGTAGTTCGACACTCGCGTTGCCACCGACAACGTTTCTCCGATAGAACGGGCGGTCACATCCCACGAGCCGACCCTGAGTTCCGGTTTGTTGTGCAACACTTCGACTTTCACCGCCGCCGAGCAGTTGTTCGCGGTGGCGGACTCCCCCGCCACCGCGTCCACGCACGCGCCGTAGTAGTACGTCCCCTTGCTCGACGGCGCCTTCACGGTCATGGACTCGTACCCGCGATATTCGTCCGAGTCGATGCGCAACCGCGCCACCCATTCGGTGGCCAATTGCATGTCGGACCGCGTGACGGTCGCATCGGTTGAGCGGTAGAAGCGCAGGATCGTATATGGTGATGTCCCACCGCCGCGGTTGCGCACGTCCGCCCACAACTCGAATATTCCCCCGATGGGCGGACTGGCGGTGTTCACCCAAAACCGCTTGACCACCAGATCCGGCCCTGGCGGCCCCGACGCCGGAACATGCGCCGCCTGCACCGTGACCGGAACCGCCGCCGAGCAGTTGTTCGTCGTGTCGGATTCTTCCGCCACCGCATGCACGCACGCGCCGTAGTAGTACGTCCCGGAACTCGACGGCGCGCTCAGTTCCACCGACGCAGGGCTGCTCTCGGAGGCAGCCAGCTCCGGGATCGCGGCGGCGCCCACCTGCTCGTCGGAGGACGTGATCGCCGCATCGTCCGAACGGTAGACGCGCAGCGTCGCCGCCGCCGCGTCTCCGTCCCCGGTGTTGCGTACGGTGGCCGAGAACGAGAAGCTCGCCCCGGCAACCGGGCTGCCGTCGTTCACGGCGGGTAATTCCACCACCAGGTCCGGCCGCGGCGACGCCGGCTCCAGATGCTGCGCCTGTACGACGACTCGCACCGTTGCCGAACAGTTGTTCGCGGTGTCGGACTCTCCCGCCACCGGATCGGCGCATGCGGCGTAGTAGGAGACTCCGGGACTCGCCGGCGCGGTCACCTGCGCCGTCGCGACGCGGCTCGCCGAAGCCGCCAGCGCCGCCACCGTGGTGGCGCCCACCTGCTCGTCGGAGGGCGTGATCGCCTCGTCATCCGAGCGGTAGACGCGCAGCGTCGTCGCCGCCGCGTTCCCGCGCCCGGCGTTGCGCACGGTGGCCGAGAACGTGAAGCCCGCCCCGGCAGCCGGGCGGGGGTCGCTCACCGCGGCATCTTCCACCACCAGGTCGGGATGAGCCGCGCCCGGACCTCCGCCGCAACTCGCCAGCGCAAGGCATGCCAGCGCGACGAGCGCGCCGCACGCGCCCGGCTGCTTCCCGGAGCAACGATTGGACGACTTGGTGTTGCGCGGCATCAACGGAACTCGATTGAGGTGGCCGACGAACAGTTGTTCGTCGTGTCCGACTCCCGGGGCACCGCGTCCACGCACATGACGTAGTAGTACACCCCGGCGGTTGCAGGTGCCTGAAATACCAGAATCTGCAGCGAGGACGCCGGCTCAGCCTGCGTCACAACCAGTTCCGGCACGGCGGCTTCAGCCACCTGCGTGCCGGCTGACGGTTTGCTCGTCTGACTCGGCAACAGGAGGAGGCGCTGCGTCGTCGCGTCGGACGGGCTTCCGCCGTTGTACACCTTTTTCCGGACAGTCACCGGCTCTCCGACATCCCACGTACCCCACATACCCCACGAGCCGACCCATAGGTCCGGGCTGTTGTCCGACACGTTGATCGTCACCGCTTCCGTGCAGTTGTTGGTCGTGTCGGACTCCCCCGCCACCGCGTCCACGCACGCGCCGTAGTAGTATGTCCCCTTGCTCGACGGCGCCTTCACCCACACGTGCTTGTACACTTCCCAGTTTTGGGTGAGGGTGCCCAACCACCTCTCCCGGGTGGCCACCTGCGTGTCGGACCGGGTGATGGTCGCATCCGTTGAATGGTAGAAGCGCAGCGTCGACTTCACCAACTCTGGCGTACCGTGGAGGCGTACCGTCGCAGACAACTCGAAAACCCCCCCGAGCGCGGGTTTGGTGTTGTCCACCCACGGTCCGTCAAGAGTCAGGTCCGGCCGCGGCGGCCTCGACACCGGGACCCGCGGGGACTGCACCGTGACCGGCACCGGCGCCGAGCAGTTGTTTGTCGTGTCGGACTCTTCCGCCACCGCGTGCACGCACGCGCCGTAGTAGTACGTCCCGGAACTTGACGGAGCGTTCAGCTTCGCCGACGCGACCATGCTCTCCGAGGCCGCCAGTTCCGGGACCGCGGCGTCGGCCACCTGCTCGTCGGAGGGCGTGATCGTCTCATCGTCCGAACGGTAGACGTGCAGCGCCGCCGCCGCCGCGTCTCCGTCCCCGGCGTTGCGCACGGTGGCCGAGAACGAGAAGCTCGCCCCGGCAACCGGGCTGCCGTCGCTCACGGCGGGTAATTCCACCACCAGGTCCGGCTGCGGCGACGCCGGCTCCAGATTCTGCGCCTGCACGACGACTCGGACCGTTGCCGAACAGTTGTTCGCGGTGTCGGATTCCCCGGCGACCGGATCGACGCATGCGCCGTAGTAGTGCGTTCCGGGACTCGGCGGCGCGGTCACCGGCACCGACGCGACGCCGCTCGCCGAAGCCGCCAACCCCGCGACCGCGACGGCATCCACCTCATGGTCGAACGTCGTGACGATCCCATCATCGGAACGGAAGACGCGCAGCGTGGTCGCCGCCGCACTCCCGCGCCCGGCGTTGCGCACGGTGGCCGAGAACGTGAAGCGCGCCGCGGCAGCCGGGCGGGGGACGCTCACCGCGGGATCTTCCACCACCAGGTCCGGATGAACCGCGCCCGGACCTCCGCCGCAACTCGCCAGCGCAAGGCATGCCAGCGCGACGAGCGCGCCGCACGCGACCGGCTGCCTGCCGGAGCAACGTACCGTCGACTTGGTGTTGCACGGCATCGTCCACTCCTCCGGTTCGGCGCGACCGTACCACCGGCGGCCCCGCCGTCGTTCGCCGGCGGCGAGGTGCCACGACGTTTCTTCATCGTACAGGGTATTCGATAAATATTCCATGACTATCAAGCGCGAAACAGGTAGGTATTGCATCGCGAAGAGGGGATAGGTGTCTTCGCTACCGGAGTCGGACGAACCACTCCCTGCACCGGCCGGGGGCACGGCGGAACTCTCCGGGATCGGCGGTCGGTCGGTGCAAGCCCGACGGCGTCTCCGTAATCGCGAAGCTTCCGCTGGCCGCCGGCGCGGCTCAGTACCCGAGCGTCAGGTCCAGCATGATCGTCTGCTCGGGCTCGGCCGCGGCGCTCTCCCGGTGCTCGCCGGCGAGCTCGATGTCGAGATCCACGTGCGACGCCTCGAACCGGGTCCCGAGCCGGAGCCGGCGGCCGTCGTCGCCGGCGAGCCCGGTCTCGGCGAACGGCGTCAGCAGCCCGTGCGGCGCCAGGCCGACGCCGTAGCCGATGCGCGCGTCCACCGCCGCCGCGGTGCGGCCGGACGCCGCGGCCGCCGTCGGCAGTTCGGCCCCCCACAGCGCGTCCGCGCCGCCGGTGCCGGCGCCGATGCGCGGGTTCAGCATCAGCGACAGCCCGCGCCCGTGCGCCCCGGGCCCCATGCGCGCGGTCACGCTCACGCCAAGCTCCTCGGCGCCTTCCTCGGAGTGCGCCGCGAGCCAGCGCCCGCGCGCCTCCAGGTGCAACCAGGGCGCCGTGTAGTGCAGCCCGCCGGCCACCTCGAGGCCGGTGCCTGCCAGCCCGTCGCCGCCGTCCTGGCGCGCCGCCGCCTCGACGAACAGCTCCAGCGCGGTGTCGCCGTCGAGCGCAACGCGGTGCGCGGCCGTCAGCCCGCCGCGCACCCGCCAGTTGTCGGCGGTCAGCCCGTCCACGTAGTCGGGGCCGTCTTCGGTCTCAAGCCGCGCGGCGCTCACGTCCGCGCGCGCCGCGAGGTCGATCCCGGCCAACCTTGCAAGCTCATGGTGCACCCCCATCGAGCCCATCCGCATGGTGAGAATGCTCGTCTCGCGCGGCTCGTCCTCGAACCGATGCCGCGCCTCGCCGCGCCCGGCGCCGAGCACGGCGCGCAGTTCCAGGCCGTCCCGCGGGGTCCAGCGCCCGTAGGCGTAGAGCGCCGTCAGCGACGTCTCCAGTTGGCCCTGCCCGGAGCCCGCCCCGGTGTCGAAACCGTAGTCCGCCGCGCCGATGCCGTGGCTCACCGCGAGCCCCGCCACCCACGGCACCGCCCGCGCGTCGACGCCCAGCCAGCCGGTGCGCAACTCGCCCTCGTAGCGCATGCCCGGCTCCGGGCGGCCGGCGAAGGTGCCCAGGTCGGCGCGGCCCCACACCGACCACAGCAGCGGCGCCGGCGCGCCCGCCACCGACCCCTGCGCCGTGCCCAGCGGCAGCGAGAACGCGCTCGTGTGCAGAAGCTCGGCCGCCTCCACGGTGCGGCCCCGGGTCACCGGCGCGCAACCCTCGCGCGCCGCGCCGAAGGTTCCCGC
>JAPPGB010000072.1 GCA_028821475.1 Spirochaetaceae bacterium | reverse complement strand
CGCCGGCACCGGGCGCCGCGCAGCGCTCAGCCGCGCGCGCGATGGACGAGGACGAGGGCAAGACGGTGCAGCCGGGCGGCGAGGAGGCCGCCGATCGCACCGCGGACGGCCCGCCGCACTACGCGAACGGTGCCGCGCAACCGTACCTGAACGGGACCGCGCATGGCCATGTCAACGGCGTCACCGGCGCGTCGCCGCCGCAGTCCGACGGCGTCACGCCCCATGTCGACGGGGTCAACGGGATGGTCCCGCCGCCGACGGGCGGTTACGAATACGTCGATGAGCCGGACTACACCGCCCATGACGCGGCGGCGGCCGTCCCCGGCGGGCCGCCGTCTCCTGCCGACGAGCCGCCGCTCCAGCACGTCCTGCCCGAGGAACCGGCCGCGGCCGAGGCACCCGCTACCACGGAACTGGTCGAGGACGCGGCCCGGGCCCTCGACCTGGCGCACCCGGACGGCTCCGAGGGCGAGCCGAACCCGGTGGCGTTCGTGGTCCCGGCTGACGAGGAGGCGGAGCCGGACCCGGACCCGGCGGCCGAGCCGGCCCCGGCCGCAAAGCCGCGCTCCGGGCGCCCCCGCCGCCGCGGCTACAGCGTGCCGCTGGAGATCCTCGACGAGCACGAGTCGGAAGAGCCGTGGCAGGTGGAGAACGACACCCGCGAAGCGGCCGCCACGCTGATGGCCACGCTTGGCGAGTTTCACATCGACGCCGAGGTCACCGGCGTGCGCCGCGGTCCGGTCATCACCATGTTCGAGATCCTGCCGGCGCCGGGGGTGAAGATCTCGCGCATCGTCAACCTGGCCGACAACATCGCCCTGCGCCTGGCGGCCTCGCGGGTGCGCATCGTGGCGCCGATTCCGGGCAAGCACGCGGTCGGCATCGAGGTGCCCAACCGCCACCGTGCCGTGGTCGGATTTCGCGACCTGGTCAGCCAGAGGGCGTTCCGGCCGGCACCGCGGTCGCTGGTCGACGGCGTGCCGATCGCGCTCGGCAAGGACATCACCGGCGAGACGCAGGTGATCGACCTGACGGCCACGCCGCACCTGCTGATCGCGGGCGCCACCGGCGCCGGCAAGTCGGTGCTGGTCAACACGTTGATCTGTTCGATCCTGTACTCACGCACGCCGGAACAGGTGCGGCTGCTGCTGATCGATCCCAAGATCGTCGAGCTCAAGCTGTACAACGACGTGCCGCACCTGCTCACGCCGGTAATCACCGACCCCAAGCGCGCGTTCCAGGCGCTGCAGTACTGCCTGTACGAGATGGAACGCCGCTACGCGCTGCTCGACCACCTCGGCGTGCGCGACATCCGCTCCTACAACCGCAAGCTGACCGACCGGGACGACCGGCTCACCCATGGCCCGCTGCCCTACCTGGTGATTGTGATCGACGAGTTCGCCGACCTGATGGCCACCACGGGCAAGGAGCTGGAGGCGACCCTGGCGCGGCTGGCGGCGATGGCGCGCGCGGTGGGCATCCACATCGTGCTGGCCACGCAGCGGCCTTCCATCGACGTGATCACCGGGCTGATCAAGGCCAACATCCCGTCGCGCATCGCGTTCATGGTGGCGAGCAAGTTCGACTCGCGCATCATCATCGATGCGGTGGGCGCAGAGAAGCTGCTCGGCCGCGGTGACATGCTGTTCGTGCCGGCCTGGGACGCCAACCCACTGCGCATCCAGGGCGCCCTGGTGTCGGAGGAAGAGGTGGAGCGGGTTACCGAGAAGGTGCGCGAACTGGGCGAGCCGGACTATATCGACGAGGACATCCTGTTCGACGACGAGGAGTCGGAGCTCGTCCTGGACCCGGGAGCCGGCGACCCGATGATGGAGCAGGCGCTGGAGATCGTGGCCGGCGCCGGCAAGGCGTCGGCCTCCTACCTGCAGCGCAAGCTCAAGATCGGCTACAACCGCGCCGCCCGCCTGGTCGAGGAGATGGAGCAACGCGGCATCGTGGGTCCCGCCAACGGCAGCAAGCCGCGCGAGATCCTGCACCTGCCGAACCGCGACAAGAGCTGACCGCGCCGCCGGCCGGCATCGGACTCACCCCGCGGGTAAGTCGAGCTCGCGGCGCAAGGCACCCTCCAGGGTCGGTTCCAGCCAGCGGAAGCCGAGTTCGGTGAGGCGTGCCGGCACCACCGCCTTGCCCTTGAGGATGAGCTGGTCGCCCATCTCGCCGAACAGCAGCCGGATGGCGATGCCGGGAACGGGCGCGAACGCCGGGCGGCGCACAACGGCGGCCAGCGTGCGCGTGAACTCGCGGTTGGTGGCCGGCTCGGGCGCTACCAGGTTGAAGGGGCCGTGCGCCCGGTCGCAGGTCATCAGAAAGCCGAACGCGCCGACCGCGTCAGCCAGCCCGATCCAGCTCATCACCTGGCGGCCGCTGCCGACCACGCCGCCGGCCCCGAGCCGGAATATCGGCAGCAGCCGTTTCAGCATGCCCGCCTCCTTGCTGAGCACCGGACCGAGCCGGGCGTGTGCAACGCGGATGCCGGCCGCCCGTGCCGGCTCGGCGGCCTGCTCCCACGCGGCCGTCACCTCGCTCAGGAAGCCGATACCGGCCGGTGCCGCCTCGTCGGCCGGACCGTCGCCGGTGCCGTAGTACCCAATCGCCGACGCACACACCAGCACCGCGGGCGGGCGGCGAAGCGACGCGAGCGCGCCGCACAGCAGGGCGGTCGACGCAACGCGGCTGTCGCGGATGCGCTGCCGACGCGCCGCGGTCCAGCGGCCGGCGCCGATATTCTCACCGGACAGGTGGATCACCGCATCGAACCCGTCGAGCCCGTCCGCGTCGAGCTGGCCGGCGGCTGGATCCCAGGCGATTTCGGCCGGAGACGCCGGCGGCCGTCGCACTAGGCGCACCACCTGGTGGCCGCCGCTTGCCAGCGACTCGGCGACGGCACGGCCGATCAATCCCGACGCGCCGGAGACGAGTACGCGCAACGGCTCCGTGGAGTGTTCACCCGCAGCCATGTCCATACGCTACCGGAAAGCCGCCGCCGCAGCCACGCCGCGGGCGACCGGCGGCTCGGGTACCGGCGGCAGGTCAGGTGGCCGGCTTCATGGCGCCGACCGCCGAGGCGATGGCGGAGGCCGCCATGAAGGTGGAGGTGTGCTCGGAGTTGATCACCATGTGGTAGAGCGCGGTGTCGTCCCAGTTGACGTGGTAGTTGCGCGACACGAACGCGGACCGCCGCCGGTCGCTGGTGCGCACCTGGTGCAGCGCCTCGCGGAACGTGATGCCCTCCTCGCCCGCGTAGCGCTCGGCGCGGCTCTCCTCGGAGGCGACGATGCGCACGCGCAGCACGTCGGAGAAGTCGCGTAGCAGCACCATGCCGCCGCGCCCGACGACGATCACCCGGCCGCGCTCGCCGAGCCGGCGAATGGTCTGTTGAATGAGCCGGTGGTATTGCTGGCGGTCGAGGAAGTGCACCTCCTCGCCGATGTCGGGGTCGGAGGGCGGCACGAAGATGCCGCCCGGGCCGTGGTAGGACAGGTCGACCAGCGACGACGCCGAGGGCACGTTGGCCACGCTCTCCATGGTAAACCAGCGAGTCAGGAAGCCGCGTACGCCGGGCTCCTCCACCTCGTCGATTTCGGCCACCTCTTCCGGATCGACGTGCGCCTCGCGCGCCACCTCGGTGATCAGCGCCTTGTCGACCACGTCGTAGCCGAGCAGTTCCGCGGTCCGGATGCCGATGGCGCGGGCTCCGCTGCCGAGCTGCCGGGAAATGGTTACCACTGCCATGTCACTCTCCCGCGCGCCGCCGATACCAACTCGCCAGGCGATGTCCGGGTGCGCGGTGCGGGCGCCGGGAGCACAAGGAGGGCCGGCAGACCGCGCGAACCGGGTGTGGCGGCTGACGCACAGCGCGCTTATTGGGCCCACAAGGACTTGAACCTTGGACACGCGGATTATGAGTCCGCTGCTCTAACCAACTGAGCTATGGGCCCCGTGGGGACCGGCATGGTACACGAATGCCATACCGGCTACTACCCCGAAAACCGCGCCCGCCCGGCCGAAGTTACACCGGCCGGGGCGGCGCCGCTTCCGGCCCGGCCGGAAGGGTGGCGGCGTAGCGGTGCAGGGCGCGCAGCCGCTCGGTCAGGGTAGGGTGGGTGTAGTGGTAGGCGCTGTACCAGGGGTGCGGATGGGGATTGCTCAGGTTGTCGCGGCTGAGCGTGATGAGGGCGCCGGCCAGGGCGCCGGCGCCGCCGGTGGCGCGCGCGGCGTAGCGGTCCGCCTCGTACTCGTGGCGCCGGATCCAGCCGTTGGCGGCCGGCTGCAGGAAGAAGGTGGCGGGGCCGGACAGCAGCGAGAGTATGACCAGCGCCGCGTGCGAGCTCGGCTCGCCGGCGCCGGCAGCGTGGAAGCCGAACGCCGCGAACAGCGCCGGCTGGTGCAGCAGCACGCTGATCAGCCACAGCCCGAGCAGGGTGAGCAGCAGGCTCAGGGCGACGTGCTTGAGGACGTGGCGCCGCTTCTCGTGGCCGATCTCGTGCGCCAGCACCGCCTCCACCTGCGGCTCGTCGAGCGTCCCCAGCAGGGTGTCGAACAGCACGATGCGCTTGGCGCCGCCGAAGCCGGCGAAATAGGCGTTGCTGTGCTGCGAGCGCCGGCTGCCGTCCATCACCAGCACCGACTTGACCCGGAACCGGAGGCGCTCCGCCAGCGCCACCAGGCGCTGCTTGAGCGTGCCCTCGGCGAGCGGCTGGAACTTGTTGAACAGCGGCGCGATGAGCGGCTGGTACAGGTAGTTGACCAGCAGTTGGAACGCGGCCACGAAGCAGAACGCCCAGATCCACCAGTGCCTGCCGGTTTCGGCCATGAACCAGAACAGCCCGAGCAGCAGCGGTACGCCGAGGATCAGCGTGAGCAGCAGGCTCTTGAGCTGGTCCAGGAAGAAGGTGGCCATCGTCATGCGGTTGAAGCCGAACCGGGCCTCGATCACGAACTGGCCGTACAGGCGCAGGCCGAGCGTCAGGAGCATGCTCGCCACCGCCAGCAGCACCACGAAGGCGGCCCCGGCCAGCAGCGGCGAGGCGATGCCGTTCGCCGCCAGCCAGCCGGCGAGCGCGCGGTCGAGCACGCCGAGGGCGCCGCCGGCCACCACCGCCAGCGTGACGGCGACGAGCAGCGCGCGGCGCACCAGGCCGAGGCGGCTGCGCGCAAGCTGATATTCGCGCATGCGTGCCACGGTGGCGGCGTCGAGCACCTCCTCCAACTCTGCTGGCGGCCGCGGGTGGCGGGCGCCGTGGCGCAGGTTGAGCAGGGTGAGCAGCGTCTCGCTGCCCTGCTGCACCAGGTACAGGACGATCCACAGCAGCAGAATGGCGCCGGCGTCCATCAGCCGGCCCTGGCAGCCCGCGCGGCGCGAGTCGGTCTCGGCCGCGGGCCACGGTTCCATGCAAGTGCCACGTTGGCAACAAGTATATTCTATAATTCGGCGGCAGGATGATGCGCCACGGCCCGGAACCGTACCTGAACGCCCTCGGCTCGCGCTACGCGGCGCCCGATCATGGCGGCGTGGGCGTGGAGGCGGGCGGCGCCGCCGACCCGCGGCTTGATCCGTACTCGCGCGCCGTGATCGAGGCGGTCGACGCGGTGTCGCCGGCGGTGGTCAACCTCGATACCGCGGACGGCGCCGCCTCCGGATTCATCTTCACGCCCGACGGCTTCATCCTCACCAACAGCCACGTGGTGGCCGACGCCGAGTCGCTGACCGCCACGCTGGCGGATGGGCGCCAGTTCGAGGCGCACCTCGTCGGCGCGGACCCGGAGACCGACCTTGCGGTGGTGCGGATCTCCGGCGACGACCTGGTGGCGGCGCCGCTCGGCGACTCCTCGGCGATCCGCGTGGGTCAACTGGTGGTCGCCATCGGCAACCCGTACGGGTTCCAGTACACGGTGACCGCGGGCGTGGTGAGCGCCATGGGCCGCACGCTGCGGTCCGGGGCCGGGCGCCAGGTGAACGACGTGATCCAGACCGACGCCCCGCTCAACCCCGGCAACTCGGGCGGCCCGCTGGTTACCTCCTACGGCGAGGTGGTGGGCGTCAACACGGCGGCCATCGTGCCGGCGCAGGGCATCTGTTTCGCCACCGCCATCAACACGGCCAAGTACGTGAGCATGTACCTGATGCGCGAAGGCCGCGTGCGGCGCAGCTACATCGGCATCGGCGGGCACAACGTCGCCCTTTCCCGGCAGGTGGTGCGCCACCTGAAGCTGCGCGTCGAGACCGGGGTGATGGTGGAGTCAGTCATGGTGCGCGGGCCGGCGGGTCGTGCCGGGCTGCTGCGCGGCGACGTGATCATTGCCTTCGGAGATCGTCCGATCTCCGCAATCGACCAGCTCGACAAGCTGCTCGACGACCGGGCGGTGGGGCAGCCGACGCCGGTGACCGTGCTGCGCCGCGCCGGCGTGCGCCACCTCACCATCACCCCCGACGAATACGACGGCGGCTGAACGCACCGACCGTTGGCAGGCGGTGTCGCAACGACAGCCGCGCCAGCTCCGTGGTAGACAACCCATATTTATTGGCGCATGGTGGTCTGGTGAAGACGATGATCGAGATTCCGGATCGGCTGTTCCGCGAAGTGAAGGTCAGCGCGGCCTCCCGAGGAGAGTCGCTCCGTCAGTTCTTCACGGAAGCAGTTGTCGAGAGACTGCGCCACGTGGACGCGCAATCAAGGAAGCCCTGGATGAAGCATTTCGGCGCTCTCAGGGACTACTCGGACGAGTTGGACCGCATCGAGCGGATCGTGGAGAACGAATTCGAGAGTGTCCGTCAGCACGATTGGCTGACAGCGGCACGCGGGACGCGGCATAATTGACGGCGCTATGGCCAGCATCGTTCCCATGGACCGAGAGGAGCTTCCCGCCGACTGCTACGTGTACAAGCACTCCACCGCCTGCCCGATTTCGGCGGCCGCGGCGGAGGTGGTGCGCCGCCACTCCTTCGACCGGCCGGTGTACTGGGTCAACGTGATCGAGCAGCGCCCGCTGTCCAACTGGGTCGCGGACGCCTACGGCGTGCGTCATCAGTCGCCGCAGCTCCTGAAAATCAGCGGCAGCCGCGTTGCGCGGCACTGGAGCCACTTCGACATCACCGCCGCCAACCTGTCCTCCTGAGGAGCCGGCCCGCCAGACGCAGGGCTGCGGTGCCGCGCCGCCACGGCCGGCTCGACTACCTGGCAGCCGGGCATGCAGGGCGCGGCAACTGATCAGGCCGTCATGGCGCTTGTGTGCGGCTGCTTCCGTTTGGCTGCAGGGCGGCGACGATGCGGTCGACGTCGTATACGGCGCCGCGCCAGGTGCCGCCGCTGGCCGCCTGCAGGGCGGCCCACAGGCGGGTGTCGTCGGGCAGCGCGGCGTTGGCGGCCAGGCCCGGGTGGGCGGTGCGCCGTTGCAGCAGCGCCGCCGCCGCGGCCGGCTCCAGCGGACCGTCGGCGGTGCCGGCCAGGTCGACGCGGCCTTCCAGGCCGGTGCGGTCCACCACGATCTCGATCAGGTCGCCGTCGCGCAGCTTGCCGAGCGGGCCGCCGGCGAGCGCCTCCGGGCCGATGTGACCGATGCAGGCGCCGGTGGACACGCCGGAGAAGCGCGCGTCGGTGAGCACCGACACGGTCTTGCCCCAGGGCAGGAACTTGAGCGCCGAGGTGATCTGGTAGATCTCCTCCATGCCGGTGCCGGCCGGGCCGATGCCCATCACCACCACGATGTCGTGCGCCTTGACCGGGGTGACGCCGGGAGAGCCCTTGATGGCGGCGATGGCGGCCGCCTCGCTGGTGAACACGCGCGCCGCGCCGCGGTGGGTGTAGACGCCGGCCTCGTCCACCACGCTCGGGTCGATGGCGGTGGCCTTGATTACCGAGCCCTCCGGGGCCAGGTTGCCGACCGGGAACACCACGGTGCTGGTCAGGCCGCGTGCGCGGGCGTCGTCCGGGTCCATGATCACCTGCTCGGGGGCCACCCCGTCGGCGGTGCAGGCGGCGTGCGCGGCGGCGCGGCGCGGGCTGTCCTGCCAGCCGTCGAGCACCTCGCCCACGGTGCGGCCCGTAACCGTCCGCACGCCGGTGTGCAGCAGGCCGGCGCGGCGCAGGTGCAGCATTACCTCCGGCACGCCGCCGGCGGCGAACACGTGGATGGTGGGGTGGCCGACCGGACCGTTGGGCAGCGCGTCCACCAGCCGCGGGGTGCTGCGGTTGACGCGCGCCCAGTCCTGCACCGTGGGGATGGGCAGGCCGGCGGCGTGCGCCACGGCGGGCAGGTGCAGCAGCAGGTTGGTGGAGCCGCCGAACGCGGCGTACACGACCATGGCGTTGTCCAGCGCCTGCTGCGTGAGCAGGTCGCCGGTGCGCAGCCCGGCGTCGGCCAGGGCCACCAGCGCCAGCGCGGAGCGGCGCGCCATGTCCAGCCACGACGGCTCGCCGGAGGGCGCCAGGGCGGCGTGCGGCAGAGACAGGCCGAGCCCCTCCGCCACCACCTGCGCGGTGGCCGCGGTGCCCAGGAACTGGCAGCCGCCGCCGGGGCTGCCGCACGCCCGGCAGCCCATGGTCTGGGCGTGCTCCAGGCTGATCAGCCCGTGCGCGAAGCGGGCGCCGATGGTCTGTACCAGGCCGGTGTCCTCGGAGTCGGGCGCCGGCAGGGTGACGCCGCCGGGCACGATCACGCCCGGCTCGCCGCGCAGGCCGGCCACCGCCAGCAGCATCGCCGGCAGCCCCTTGTCGCAGGTGGCCACCCCCAGCACGCCGCTGCGCGTCGGCAGCGAGCGCGCCAGGCGGCGCAGCACCACGGCCGCGTCGTTGCGGTAGGGCAGGCTGTCGAACATGCCGGGCGTGCCCTGCGAGCGGCCGTCGCACGGGTCGGTGCAGAACGCCGCGAACGGGATGCAGCCACAGTCGCGCAGGGCGTCGGCGGCCGCCTGCACCAGCAGGCCCACCTCCCAGTGGCCGGTGTGCAAGCCGAGCGCGATCGGCGACCCGTCCGGCGCGCGCACGCCGCCCTGCGTGCTGAGGATCATGAACGCCGGCTGGGTGGTCTCCGCCGGCTGCCAGCCCATCGCCACGTTGTGGGTAAGCCCGAACAGGTTGCCGCTCGGCTCCTCGCGCAGCATCTCTGCGGTGATCGGCAGCGCCCCCTCCGGCGCCGTTCCCATCGTGCGCAGCCCCGTCTCGGGGCCGCTGAGCCCTTCAAAGCCGAGAATCTCGTCGCCTCCGGCCACGCGCAGCGGCGGCTCCCGATTGGGGCCGCGCGGGTCGCGGCGTGGGGGGGTGTCGGTGTCGCGTGTCTGGCCGGTAGTACTCACTGGCATTCAGCGGACCTCGTTGGTGAGGGTGCCGATCGCGGGGATGGTAATGTCCACCGTGTCGCCGGAGGCGAGGGTGAAGCCGTCCGGGGGCACGATGCCGGTGCCGGTCATCAAGTAGCAGCCGTGCGGGAAGCTGTTGTCGCGGTACAGGTAGCCGAGCAGCTCCTCCGGCGTGCGCTTGAGCTCGGCGAGGGTGGTGCTGCCGGTGAACACCACCGCCCCGGCGCGGCTGATCTGCAGGCTGATCTCGGTGCTCGCCGGCAGCGGGTCGGCGCCCACCAGCAGCGCCGGTCCGAGGGCGCAACTGGCGTCGTACACCTTGGCCTGCGGCAGGTAGAGCGGATTCTCGCCCTCGATGTCGCGCGAGCTGACGTCATTGCCGATGGTGCAGCCGATCAGCGCACCGCTCGCGTCGGCGAGCAGCACCAGCTCCGGTTCCGGTACGTTCCAGCCGGCGTCGGAACGGATGGCGATCTGCCCGCCGCTGCCCACCGCCGTGCGCGCGCTGCCCTTGAAGAACAGCTCCGGGCGCGGCGCGCTGTACACGCGGTCGTAGAAGCTGTCGCCGCCGGCCTGCTCCGACTCCGCCATGCGCGCGTCGCGGCTGCGGTAGTAGGTGACCCCGGCTGCCCACACCTCCTGCGACACCAGCGGCACCAGGGCATCGGCGGGATCGAACGCATCGAGCGCCGTTCCGTGCGCCGTCAGCGCGGCGATCCTGTCAGGCAGGCCGGGCGGCCCGACCACGGTGTCCCAACCCTCGGCCAGCAGTACGAATCGGTCTTCGGCGGCGGCCACGACGCCGCGCTGCGTGCGGTACAGTAACATCGCCCGCGAATGTAGCAGCCGGCAAATTCCGCCGTCAACGAACGCGCGCAGGGATCGTGCGGGCGTCCGCGGATGCCTTGCGCGCCTTGTCGCGCACGACGACGTCGACATCGCACTCCAGGACGTGAAGGAGGCGCAGTACCTGATCAACGGACTTGCGGTAGTTGGTCTGATCCAGCAATCGATAGAGTTGAGCTGGCGAGGTTCCGAGTCGCCGGATGATTTCCCGCTTCGAGACGGCCGTCGCGGTCACTCTACGCTGCGCCTCGAGCGTGAGCTTGTACAGCAACAGATCGCGCAGGTAGCTCGGATCCTGGTTGAATTCCAGAACCTGCTCGATGTGGACCGTGGTCTCTCGCCCGGATTTCACGGTGAAGACGAATGCCTCCTGAGCCAGTTCGTCGTCAACGCGGGCCTGGACCACGAGGTCTCCGGGCGCGGGAGCGGGGTCGGTCTTGACGTACGGGAACAGAAAGGACTCCGAGTCCGTCGCGACCTCGAACGACTTCTTGTGGTTGTTGAAAGTCACCGTACGAATCTTCACAACTCACCCTCACGCTGCAGTTCCTCAATCAGATCCAGAATCCGCCGAGTCGCCTTGCCCTTCATCGCTACCCTGTTCTCCAGGTCCCACTTTACCGCCAGTCGTCCATCGCGATAGACATGCACATGACGCGGCGCGTGGTCGGAAACCCAGGTGACAAAAATGTAGCCGCCGCGCCGAATCCGCGCCACAAGAAAGGATACCTTGCATGGTAACACTTGTCAAAGGGCCTCCGACCGCCCGCTACGCAGGGCGGAAGGATGGCGTATTATTGGATGCGGAGTGAAACGACTGCTCCCGATAGTGGCAGCGGCTGCCGTACTGGCGGCCGGCGGCGCGGCGTTCCTGACGGTGCGAACGCCGTCGCCGGAGCAGGTGGCGACCCGCCTGCTGCACGCGCGCTATGTCAACGACGCGGCGGTGGTGTACGAGCTGGCGTCGGCGGAGGACCGGCGCTGGCGCACCCTGGAGCAGCACCTGGCAGGCCATCCGCAGTTCCCGGCCGAGTTCCAGGAACTGATCGTGGAGCTCGGCGAGTTCATCGAGATACGCGAAACCGACAGCGACCTGCAGGGTGACGCCGGCGTGGTGACCGCCCACGGGACCGTGCCGAACGCCAACCATCCGGAGTTGCGCGGCCTGCTGTACGGCGAGGGCGCCGCCGCCGGCAGCACGGTGGAGGAGCGCCGCGCGGAGTTGCGCCGCCGCGGAGAGGCGGGCACGCTGCCGGTGATCGAGTTCTCGCAGCGGGTGGAGCTGGTGCGGGAGGGGGAGCACTGGAAGGTGTTCCTGGACTGGGCGGTGGGCTTCACGATCCGCTTCCGCGCCGAGGTGCGCGAGGAGCTCCCGTTCGAGTTCAGCGTGGAGCCGGAGAGCATCATGCTGAAGCCGGGCGAGACCGGTGCGGCGGTGTTCCGCGCGCGCAACCTCTCCGAAGGCACCGTCAAGGCCAAGGCGGGACACCTGTTCGAGCCGCCGGTGGCGTTCCTGCACACCGAGCTGCTGCAGTGTTTCTGCTTCTTCGAGGACACCTACGCACCGGGGGAGGAGCGCGAGCTGCCGGTAGCCATACGCCTCGGCTGGGACATTCCGCCCGATATCGGCGAAATCGCCATGGTGTACGAGTACTACCCGCTGGCGCAGTTCCAGGACCGCCGCCCTGCCGAGGCGCGTGATGACTAGCAACGGGAACACGGTACGAATGTCCGAGGGATACTCGGATCGCGAACTGGAAGCAATGATGGCGGACCTGGAGTCCGACCTGGTCGAGCGCAAGGAGTCGCTGCGCGGCGACAGCGCGGCGCGCATTCGGGAGGCGGTGTGCGCGTTCGCCAACGACCTGCCGGACCACCGGCGTGCGGGGGTGGTGTTCGTCGGCGCGGATGACGCCGGCGATCCCACCGGGCTGGACATCACCGACCAGCTTCTGCTGCAGCTCTCCGATATCAAGACCGACGGCAACATCGTACCGCCGCCGACCCTGACCGTCGCAAAGCACGTGCTCGGCGGCCTGGCGGTGGCGGTGGTAACCGTGCGGCCCTCCGACTCGCCGCCCGTACGCTGCCGGGGGCGCACCTGGATTCGCGTCGGTCCGCGCCGCGCGATTGCCAGTGCACAGGATGAGCGGATCCTGAACGAGCGGCGCCGGTACCGGGATTCGCACTACGACTCCTCCGCAGTCCGGACGGCCACGGTCGACGACCTGCGGGTGGGGCGCTTCATGGACGAGTACCTGCCGGCCGCGGTCGACGCCGAGACGCTGGCCGCGAACGACCGCACCGAGGAGGAACGCCTGGCCGCCGCGAAGATGATCGTCTCGGTGGACGAGCCGGTGCCGAGCGTGGCCGGCATGCTGGTCCTGGGCCGGCAGCCGCAGCACTTCCTGCCGGGGGCTTACGTGCAGTTTCTGCGCATCGCCGGCCGGGAGTGGGGCGGCGAGGTGCTGGACGAGGCGCGCTGCGAAGGGCCGGTGGCCGACTTGGTTCGCCGGGTGGACGACAAGCTGATAGCGCACAACCGCACCGCGGTGGAGTTCATTTCTGCCCCCACCGAGACGCGCCGGTCGACCTATCCGCTCGGTGCGCTGCAGCAGCTCGTGCGCAATGCGGTGATGCACCGCACCTACGACGGCACCAACGCGCCGGTGCACGTGTACTGGTTCGATGACCGGATCGAGATCAATAGTCCGGGCGGCCCGTACGGTGCGCTCACGCCGGAGAACTTCGGGCGGCCGGGCGTAATCGATTACCGCAACCCGACGCTGGCGGAAGCGATGCGCGTGCTCGGCCTGGTGCAGCGCTACGGCTTCGGCATCCCCGCGGCCCGGCGCGAGCTGCGCGCTGCCGGCCAGGGCGACCCCGAGTTCCGCGTCGACACCCACTGGGTGCACTGCACGGTCCGCGCACTCCCGTAGCCGCGGAGGGATTCAGGCGAGCTGGGTGCGGTAGACGGTTTCCGGGGTGTTCTCGATGCGCGTCCACCAGAGGGCGACGTCGAAGTCGGGGTCGCCGGCCAGGTAGCGCCACAGGCGGATGCGGTTCATCACCTCGATGCGGTGGCGCTGGCCGTGCCACGGGATCCTCTCGCTGAGGATCTTCGCGACGTCGGTGCGGGTGTCCGGGTCGTCGAGGTCGGCGGTGTTCCACAGCCGCTGCTGGCGCACGGTCGGGTTGAGGCGCAGCTTGAACATGTAGCGGTCTCGGCCGGTCCGGTTGCTGCGCGCCGCGTGCCACACGTTGGTGTGCCAGAAGAACATGGCGCCGGCGTCACACACCGCCTGCACCTGGCCGAGCACGTCCTGGTAGCGGCGGGTGGTGGACTCGTACACGCGCCGGAACTGGCTGCCCGGCAGGAACAGCGTGCCGCCCGACTCGGCCGGCGTGTCCTCCGGGAAGAACGAGATCTGGATGTCGAAGTGGTTGCGCCGCACGTCATACTCGGCGTCCTGGTGCAGATTGGCGCCCTTGCGCGTGTGCGCCGGGGTCAGGTGCGCGGCATGGTGGTCGTAGCGCGGGTCCGGGCCCACCAGGCTGTGGATGATCGCCGCCACCCGCGGCAGCCGGAACGCCTGTCCAAGCGCCGAGCCGGGCTCCGCCCAGATGTCGCGGAACGGTGCGCCGCCCTGGCCGCGGTCGCGCATGTGGCGGCCCGATTCGATCTCGGCCATCGCCGCCGCGCACAGGTCGCGCGGCACCAGGTGGTCGAAGCGCAGGAAGCCGTCGCGTACGAAGCGCGCCATGTCGCGGCTGGTCAGCCGCAGGTCGGGGGCAGTGCCGTTACCGCCGTTACCGCTTGCCATCGATCGCCTCCAGTTTTTCCAATACGAATTCGAATTCCAGGTAGGAGAGGTCGTACTCCTGGCCGGGACTCGGCGGCCGCAGGTCGGGATACTTGATCACCCGCCAGCCGTCGCGCATCGCATCAAGGACGGTGGCGTAAGGCGGTACCGCCTCGCCGGCGGCCTCGTAGGTCTCGTCGCTGGCACCGTCGTACAGTGACCAGGCGACCACCTCGGTGTCGGGGCTGGAATTGGCCGCGTACAGCACCAGCAGCTTCTGCCGGAGCGCTGCAAGGTCGGTGGGGCTCGCCATCAGCCGCTGCTCCATGTCACAAGAGGGGTAATCCTCGCCCGAAGGCGGCGGATGTGAGGGAGTCTGTACCAACGGCGCGGCGAGGCGCAACCACCGCCGCGGCGCCGGGCCGCAGAACGCCGCCGAGGCGGAAATCCTGCAACTGGTGCCGGGGGCTTCCGAGCACGAGCTGTGGGAGGGCATGCTGGTGCTGCAGGACTTCCCCGCAGTGCGTGGTGCCGGCGCAGATCCCTGTGGAGGCCGCGTTGATGCTGTGCATGTGGCGCGAGGTGTACGCCGACCTTCTCGCCACCTGCGAGGCCAGCAAGATCTTCCTCAGGTACTGACCGCGGCGCGTGCCCACCCCATAATCGTCGGCATATCCGTTGAATTTAGCAGAAAATCAGCGGCTCTCCCGTTGATTTTGTAGTTGAGCGACGATACGCTTGTTCGAGTGTTTCCACGCACGCTGGACGTCAAAGCACTCGCGGCCAGGAAGTCGGTGTTCCTGTTCGGGCCGAGGAGTACCGGCAAGACGACGCTGCTGCGGGCGCAATTCGACGCGCGCGCGATCGTCAACCTGCTGCGCAGCAGCGAGTACCTGCCGCTCGCCGAGAGTCCGGCGCTGCTGCGCGAGATCGTGGCCGAGGGCCGCGTCGATGCTTCGACCGACCCGCCGGTAGTGGTGATCGACGAGATCCAGAAGCTGCCGGCGCTGCTCGACGAGGTGCACGACCTGATCGAGACCCAGGGGATTCACTTCGTGCTGAGCGGTTCGAGCGGCCGCAAGCTCAAGCGCAGCGGCGTGAACCTGCTTGCCGGGCGGGCGTGGCAGGCGAACCTGTTCCCGCTGACCTCCGCGGAGATCCCCGAGTTCAATCTCGGCCGGTACCTCCTGCACGGCGGCTTGCCTCAGGTATACGACTCCGACTACCCGGAGGAGGAACTCGACTCCTACGTCAACACGTACCTGCGGGAGGAAATCCGCGGCGAGGCGCTGGTGCAGAACTTCGTCCACTTCGCGCGCTTCCTGAACGTCGCGGCGGCGTGCAACGGCCAGCAGCTCAACTTCGCGAACGTGTCGCGCGACACGGGCGTGCCGGCCACCTCCGTGCGCTCCTACTTCGACATCCTGGCAGACACGTTCATCGGATTCCTGGTGCAGCCCTGGCGCGGGTCGCGGCGGAAGGCGGTGGCAACCGCCAAGTTCTACTTTTTCGACGTTGGCGTGGCCAACTTCCTGCGCGGCGTCGGCGTGCTGCACCGGAACAGCAGCGAGTACGGGATCGCGTTCGAGCACTTCATCGCCATGGAACTGCGCAGCTATGTCTCCTACCGCCGTCTCCGGCTCGAGCTCACGTACTGGCGCACGCAGAGCGGCGTGGAGGTGGACTTCCTCGTCGGTTCAGCGGCGATCGAGGTCAAGGCGTCCGTCCGTGTCTCCGACCGCGACCTCAGAGGCCTGCGCGCCCTGGCCGACGAGGGCTCCACAGCGGCACGGTTCCTGGTCTCCTTCGACGAACTCGACCGCCGCACCGACGACGGCATCCGCCTCCTGCACTGGCGCACCTTCCTCACCAACCTCTGGACCGACGCACTGTTCTGACCGACTCCGTATGCTCGCCTGACCTACTCCTGATGCCTTGCTTCTTCCTGCGCCTGTACAGATACTGGTCAGACAAATGGTCATCCGCCGGACGGAGGCAAGCAATGGGTAGGTCATGGCAGGTGCAGGAGGCCAAGGCGCGCTTCAGCGAGTTTCTTGAGACCAGCCTCATCGAAGGGCCGCAGATCGTCACCAAGCGAGGCGTGGAGACCGCGGTACTCGTTTCCATCGATCAGTGGCGGCGACTGGAACGGCGGACGGTGCCGGACATCAAGAAGTGGCTGCTCGCCCCGGATGCGCGTACGGAGATGCTGACCCCGCCACGGTCGCCGCAGGGGCACCGATCTACTCCGGATTTCGAATAGGCGGCGATGTATCTCCTGGACACGAACGTGATCTCGGAACTGCGCCGACCGCGACCGAGCAGGGCGGTTGTTGGTTGGGTCGGCGAGCAGGCGGCCGACCGATTGTTCCTGTCCGCGGTGACCATCGGCGAGATACAAGCCGGTATCGAGATCACCCGCGAGCAGGATGGCTCCAAGGCCGATGAGATCGAGGCGTGGCTCGACGACGTGTTGGCGTCACGCAACGTGCTGCCCGTGGATTCGGCAGAGTTCAGGGCATGGGCGCGGCTCAAGCACCGGCAGTCGAACACGCTGCTCGAGGATGCCATGATTGCGGCCACCGCGGTGGTCCACGGGCTGACCGTCGTAACCCGCAACGTCCGTGATTTCCGGCAGCTCGGCGTGCCGGTGCTCGATCCGTTCGATCCGGTGTCCGGCAACGGCACGCCGACCGCATGAACGGTCACGGCACGCACTCGCTCCTACAGGACGCTACCGTGGTGGACCAGCCCCGTCTACTTGACGACGCCGCGATGCGACGCTTCATCGTCGACGGATATCTTCAGGTCCAGGCGGATCTCCCGGCTGCCCTTCACCGCCGGATCCGCGACCGGATCGACACCGTGCTGGCCGGGGGCGGCAATCCGGGCGACGACATTCTGCCGTACGTACCGGAGATCGGCCAGGTGTTCGATGCGCCCTCGGTACGCGGCGCGCTGACCAGTCTGCTGGGACCGGATTACGCCATCCATCCGCACCGCCACTGCCACGACCTGGGGCCGGGGGCGGACGGGCAGCACTGGCACAAGGACGACTACGTGGGCGACCAGAACGTGCGCCATCACCGGTTCCGCTGGGTGATGGCGTTCTACTACCCGCAGGACGTGAGCGCCGACATGGGACCGACGGCGATCCTGCCGCGCCGCCAGTGCTTCAATACCGTGCGCGACAACGACCTCGCGCGCACCGCCGAAGAGCTCGAAATAGCGCGCAACATGACCGTCGAGAGTAGTCGGCTGCCCGACCACGATGCCGAGGCGGTGCGGCGCACCGCACGCCGGCTGGACGACGAAAGAACGCGCACCGCCGAACGGGACGAGCTGCCGCTGTGCGGGCAGGCAGGCACGGTGAACCTGGTCAACTTCGATACCTGGCACCGGGCGACGGCAAATCGTAGCGACCGCATGCGCTACATGCTCAAGTTCCAGTTCACGCGCATGCGGGAGCCGGCGGCCGGCCCTTCCTGGAACAGTGCCGGCGCGCCCTGGCACACCGATCCGCGCGACGCCAACCCGGCTCTGTCGGAGGAGGTCTGGAACTGGCTGTGCGGGCGTGAGCGCCGGGCCACCGCGCCCGCCGTACCGGCCGGCGACTCACTGCCGGCGCTGCTGGCCGACCTGCGGACGAACGACGAAGCGGTGTGCCTGCGCGCGGCCTTTGCGCTGGCGGCGATGGGAGCCGCGGTGGTCCCTGCGCTGGTCGAGGTGTTGCGCGCGGAAGCTCCGGCGCGCCGGCGGCGCAACGCGGGCCGGTCGCAGGCCAACCCGGCGGGCGGCAACCCGAGCGACCTGTACGCGGTACACGCGCTCAGCGCGGTGGGCTCGCCGGCCGTGGCCGCCCTGACCGCGGCGCTGGGGGATTGCGCGTGGTCCGTGCGCGCGGCGGCGGCCGATGCGCTTGGCAACATCGGCGTGCGAGCGAGGCCGGCCGTGCCCGCGTTGGTGCGCGCGCTGGGGGACGAGAGCAGGTGGGTGCGCCGGAACGCGCTGGAGGCGCTCGGCACGATCGGCTGCCGGGGTGGGCGCGTACTGTCCGGATTGCTGGCGGCCCTACGGGATGGCGAGTACGTCGTGCGCCGCAATGCCGCCATCGCGCTGAGCAAGGTCGCCGGACCCGCCGCTGGCGAGGCCGTGTCCGCGCTGTCGGAGACGCTGCTGCGCGGCGAACGGTACGTCAGCTTCTACGCGGCGACCGCGTTGGGACGGATCGGCACCGGCGAGGCGCGGCGCGCACTGCTGGAGGCGCTTGCCGACACCGACACCGGTACCGGCTTCGCCGTAACCGCCGCGCTCCGGCAGACCGACGAAGCGCAATAGGGCCGGGGACGCGGAGACGCGCGGGGGCGGTCAGCGGGTTGCGAGGGCGTCCAGAAAGGCGGCCACTTCGCGCGTGATCACCTCCAGGTAGCGGGCGCCGGCGGCGGTTTCGGCCAGGGCCGGCTGGTCGGTGAAGCCGCCGCCCGCCTGCCAGCCGCCGGCCGCGCGCACGCGCGAGGTCGCCGCTCCGGGCAGTGAGCGGAACCGCCCGCCGGAGGTGTCGCCGCCCTCGCCGATGCGCGCCAGAGCCTCCCGGTCCACCAGCTCGGGCCGGACCGCCAGCATCAGTGCGGTCTCGAAACGGCCTGCGTGACCGGGAATCAGGGAGTTGGCCAGGTCGGTTTCGGCGACCAGGGCAGTGCGCGCGATGTCCCAGTAGGCGGCCGCGCTGACCGTGACGTCGCGCTCGGCGCGGTGCAGCAGGTCGCGGGTGGCGATCTCGTTGCCGGCGTCGTTGCCGCCGTGGCCGTTGATCACCGCCAGGCGCCGGAAGCCGGACCGGTACAGGGAGTCGCACAGCTCGCCCACCGCCGCGATGTAACTGCCGCTCGACAGCGTGAGCACGCCGGGGAATGGAAAGTGATGCGCCGAGTCGCCGTAGCGCAGGGTAGGCGCCACCACGATGCCGCAGGTTGCGCGCTGCGCGGCGCGGGTCACCACCGCTTCGCAGAGGAAGGTATCCACCCCGACCGGCAGATGCGGACCATGCTGCTCGATCGACGCCGTCGGCAGCACCGCCAGGCTGTCGGCGGCGAGTTCCTCGACGCGATCTCGGGTCAGGTCTGCCAAGCGCACGATCATGCCGGTGATCCTATGGCGTTGGCCGGCGCGCGACAACAGTTCGGCGTGCTGCCCCGAACGCCTGTCCTGCTGCTGCCGCCCGATGCCGGCGGCGAGCCGCGGCGCAGCCGGGCCGGGCCGGCACGATTCCGCGGCGGTGCGATGGCGCCCCGGCACGGCCCGGTCACGTGATGGCAGTGCCGTCGGGACGGGGCGGCCTCCAGATGCGCAGCGCCACAACCACAGCAAGCACCAGGATGAGCCCGAGGCCGCTCATCCCGGCCACGGCCAGCGGAGCGCCGGCCGCTTCCGCCAGCCCGCCGAGCGCGAGCGCCCCGAACGGCTGCGAGCCGATGCCCAGGGTCACGGCGCCGAGGGCGCGCCCGCGCAGTGCCGGATCGGTGCCCTGCAGGACTACCGATGTCTGCAGCACGGCGAAGGAGGCGAAGCCGAAGCCGCCCACGAACAGGACGGCGATCGACAGCGGATAGCTGCGCGACAGCGCGAACACGAAGATGCAGGACAGCAGCAGCAGGGAGCCGCCGCTGAACACGCGCCCAGCCAGCCGCGGCGGCACCGCGCCGGCGGCGAGCGCGCTGAACAGGGCGCCGAGCCCGGCGGCGCTGCCGAGCACGCCGTAGGCGACCGGACCGACGGCCAGTTCGTCGCGCGCGATCACCGGCAGCATGAACTGGTACGGGAAGGCGCAGGCGTTCATCACCATGGTGATCAGCAGCACCGCCAGCACGGTGCGGTTGGCGGCAACCGCGCGCAACGCCTGCGGCAGGCGCAGCCGCCGCGCCGGCGGTCCGCCGGGCATGTCACGCGGCACCCCGAGCACCAGCGCGAGCGAGCAGCCGACCAGGGCCAGCAGCAGCGCATAGGCGCCGGCAAAGCCGAGCGTTGCGATGGCCAGCCCGCCTAGCGAGGGACCGAGCAGGTAACTGCCGGTGAGGGTGGTGGTGTCCAGGGCGGCCACCGTGCCGAGGGCGGTGCGCGGTACCAGGTGCGCCATCAGCGCGCGGTGCGCCGAGAAGTCGGCGGCGAAGCCGATGCCGCTCGCGAACACCGCCAGGTAGAGATGCAGCGGGGTCGCGGCTCCGGCCGCGGTGGCCACCACGACCGAGGCGATGGCGGCCAGCACGAGCGTGTGCGCGAAGGCGACCAGGCGGCGCTTCGAGGCACGGTCCACGACGGCGCCGATGCCGAGCCCGAACAACAGCAATGGCGTCATCCGCACCACGCCGACCAGCGCCACCCGCGACGGCGACCCCGTGAGATCGAAAATGAGCCACCCGAGCACCGCCAGCTCGCCGGTGCGGACGATGTAGAACAGCGCCGCCGCCAGCAGGAGGCGGCGAAAGGGGCCGTCGCGCAGCAGGGCGGCGGCGCGGCCCAGCGGTCCGGCGGGCTGGGCGCCGGTCAGGGGAGTGGCGGGCCCGCGGCGGGCGAGACGGCGGGCGGCCTAGTCATCCTGGGCCCGTAGCAGGGAGTAGATGGAGGTGAGCAGGTCCATGGCGTGCAGCGACTCCTGCTGTCCGTACTGCGGGCACTCGCGCAGCCCGGCGGCCAGACAGCGGTGCACCGCCTCCGCCTGGTAGAGGAAGCCGTGCTGATTCGGATGCGGGCGCCGCATGCCGAACGTGCCGGGCAGCGGATACTCGAACACCTGCTCCGGCAGCGGTACGTTGGCGGTGGCGTACAGGGAGGGGACTTGGTCCTCGGCGGCCTGCCGCACCGACATCCGGGTCGGGCTGTGCGCCGGGCGGTGCAGGGTAATCCGCCCCCCGCTGCCGGCAATCTCGGTCACCTCCGGAAACTCGCTGCGCCGCGCGGGGAAGGTGAGCATGGCGCACCGTTCGGGACCGTACTCGACCACCGCCCCGCGCGCGTTGCGGCCGGCAACGCCGATCGCAGTCGGCTTGGCGCCGGCGCCGAACGCCAGCGGCGCCGCCTGAACCGCGTAGATCGGGTCGAAGAAGTCGGACTGCACCAGCGACACCCGCCCGATGGCGCCCTCCTCGATCAGCGTGCGGGCGTGCTCGACGGCCGGGAAAAAGCGCGTCCACACGGCGTCCTGCAGCATGACGCCTTGCTCCCCCGCCGCCGCGTACATGGCGCGCGCGTCGGCGGCGTTCTCGGCCAGCGGCTTCTCGCACAGCACGTGCTTGCCGGCGGCAACGGCGAGCAGGGTGTGCTCCTTGTGCACGCTGTTGACGGTGCCGACGTACACAATGTCCACCTCCGGCGCGGCGACCATGGCGGCGTAGTCGCCGTATGCCGCGGCAATGCCGAAGCGTGCCGCGAACCGCTCCGCGCGCGAGCGGTCGCGCGCCGCCACGGCGGTCACCGTGGCCCCCGGACAGGCCGCCAGGGCCTCCACCCACTGGGTCGAAATGCCGCCCGCGCCGAGAATGCCCCAACGCAGCGGGAAGGCGGTGTCGCCGGCATCGGTCAGGCCGCGGCGCAGGTCCAGTGGCAGGGAGGGCGGCAGGCCGCGGCCCGCAGAATCGTTCATGACGCCGCCACCCTACCCCGGCCCCCGCCGGAACGTCGACGCAGCCGCGGCAGCCCGGTCGCGGACCGCCACCACCGCGGTCAGCTCAGGAGATTGGGCTCTTGCAATTGCTGTATTGCCTGGACCGTTTTCGCGATATGTGATGATGGTCGAGTCTGCAAGTGCATCGGCGGACCTCGACCGCGTCATCCATCGGGAAGTCCCCGATTGTCCGTGGCGGTACGGCCACCCTTTCGGTGCGGCTATTAGCGCTTCTTGGCCCAGGGCTGGGGCGTGGTGTAGCCCTGGGCGGCGTAGGGATCCTCGCCGCGTATCGGCACGACGCCGCGGAAGTTCTGCTCGCCGCCCCAGGTGAGCCACGTCGACGCGCTGCAGTAGTGGAAGGTGAGGGCCGGGCGGTAGCTGTCGCTGTGGTTCTTGTGCGAGCTGTGCAGCAGGTAGCCGCTGAAGAACAGGACGCTGCCGGCGGCCATCTCGACCGGGATGGCTCCGGTGTCGTCGAAGCCGCGCGCGACCGGATTGCTGTCGACGTCCGGCAGGTCGTGGGCGTAGCGCTCGTAGATGACCCCCGACTTGTGGCTGTCCGGCAGGATCCGCAGGCATCCATTCGCCACCGTCGCGTCGGCGAGCGCGATCCATACTCCGGTCAGCGAGCGGTCGCGCGTCGGGATGGGGTGCTCGTCCTGGTGCCACGGGCTGCCGGCGCCGCCGGGAGGCTTTACCACGAACATGCTCTGCATGCACTTGTAGGCGCCGTTCCAGAACGGCACGTAGGCGCCCACGACGTGGTCCAGGACGCGGCAAATGCCGGAATGGGTCATGGCGCCGCGGATGACTGCGCTGTAGGCGTGCGGCTGCCCCAGGTACATGTGGCGGCCAATGAGCCGTTCGTCATCCTCTGGCCAGTCGACCGGCTCGACCCGGTCGCGCCAAGTAACCCTCTCGGTGGGCGAGTGCGAGTAGTCGCCCCGGTTGATCCTGCGCAACTCACGCGTAATCTCGGCGCGGTCGGCCTCGTCCACCAAGTCGGTGACCAGTACGTGGCCGCTCTCCACGTAGGAGCGCTGCAATTCATCGCTCGAAGCCTGCGCCGGATCGAATTTCGCGATTGTAATCGACTCGCCGCCTCCCGCAACCACACTGCCACGCCCTTGATCCCGCGATGCACCCAGGCGAATCAGGGCGGCGCGGTCAGTTCGCCGTTCGGCGCTCGATCGCGACCTTGCCGCGGTCGGCCTGCACGAATCTGACCCGTACTGGTCGCGACGGTCAATATACCGCTGACAACCCATACTGGAAATAAATGTTGCCAGTTGGTCATGACTCCGGTAAGATGCGTGACCACTATGGCGCCCACCGGACCTTCGCTGGAGACGCTCAGGACGATGATCCTGGATTTCCAGGAGTCGCCGTTGCAGACCGGCGTGCCTCGGCGGGTGCGCATCGAGACGGTGGCAGGCAAGGCGACGGTGTGCATCGGCGTGCGGCGCGGGGGCAAGTCGACGCTCCTCTTTCAGGTAATCGAGCGGCTGCTCGCGGACGGCGTGTCGCGGCGCAACGTTCTGTACCTGAATTTTTTCGATGACCGGCTGCATGGGCTCGGGCCATCCACCCTTGCGCTGATTCCGGAAGCGTACTACTCAATCTACCCGGAGAAGCAGGACGTCGAGACTGTGTACTGCTTCTTCGACGAGATCCAGGCGGTGGTGGGCTGGGAGCCGTTCGTGGACCGGCTGCTGCGCACCGCACGGTGCCGGATTTACCTCACCGGGTCGTCGGCGCAACTGCTGTCGCGCGAGATCGCCACGCAGATGCGCGGCAGGGCGCTGTCATGGGAGCTGTTCCCGTTTTCGTTCCGCGAATTCCTGGACTACCGCGGTATCGACAGCGACGGTGCATTGTCCACCAGGCGGCGCCTGCTGGTCCGGAAAGGGTTCGACGAGTACTGGGAACGCGGCGGGTTCCCGGAGGTCGCGGGCACCGGTGCGGCGTTGCGGGTCAAGATCCACCAGGAGTACTTCCACACCATTCTGCACCGCGATCTGGTGGAGCGCCACGATGTCTCCCACCCGCGGGCGGTGGCGGATCTGGCCCGACGGCTGATCGACAGTACGGCCTGCCTCTACACGGTCAACAGCCTCACCGGCTACCTGAAGGCGCTCGGCCACCGGGTTCCGAAGGCCGCCGTGAGCGACTACCTGGAGTGGTTCGAGGACGCCTACTTCCTGTTTACCGTGCGTATTTTCGACGCCTCGCTGGCGCGCAGGAACACCAATCCCAAGAAGATCTACTGCGTCGATCACGCCCTGGTCGCGTCGGTGTCGGCGCAGATACTGATCAACTCCGGCCATCTTCTGGAGAATCTCGTGTTCGTGACGCTACGCCGGAGTCACCAGGAGATCTATTACTACAAGACCAGGAACGGCCGCGAGGTGGACTTCGTCGTCCCCCGCCGCCGCGAGCGGCCCATGCTGGTGCAGGCGTGCGAGTCGCTGGTCGATCCAGCAACGCGACGGCGCGAGACGGCGGCGTTGAAAGAAGCAATGGGTGAGTTGGAAGTGACCGGCGGAACGATTGTCACACGCGACGAGCAGGAACGGATCGAGGACCCGACTGGCAGCATCGAGGTGGTGCCGATCTGGCGATTCCTGCTCGCTACGGAGTGACACGGACGTTACGATTCATCCGCATGAGGACGATCACTCAGCGCGAGCTCCGCAACGAGTTGGCGGCCATCCTGCGTGACGTGCACGCGGGCCAGAGTATGATCGTGACCCGGAGTGGAACCCCGGTCGCGGAGTTGAGGCCTGTGGCGTTACGCCGGTTCGTGTCCAGGGCCGCCGTCGCCGAAGCCGCGTTCGCCATGCGGATCGATGCGGCGCGCTTTCGGGCCGGCCTGGAGGCGGTAGTTGATCCGTTCGTCCATGGCTGACGCAGGGGTGAATTGAGAACGGGGATTGCGGGGAGCGGGTTTGCGGGAGTTTCACGTGGCGGGGCTGCGCGGGTGCGCCGGTCTGGGGGCGAGGTGAGCCACCCCGCCGGCGCGGCTTCCAGACCACGCGGCGCCATGCCGCCGGACAGAATGCGCGCCGCAGACCGCCGCGGCGGGCACCTGGGGTTCATTCTCAACGCCACCTACCTGGCTGAGCCGGACCGCGGCCGTGCGGTCGTGCACCTGTACGGCAGGCTCGCCGACGGGCGCCCGTTCCTGGTGCGCGACCGCCGCCCGGAGCCCTACTTCTACATCGAGAGCAGCGCCGCCGAGCAGGCGCGGGGGCTCGGCACGGGTAATCTCGACGCCACCGACCGGCGCACCTTGCACGGCGCGCCGGTGCACCGCGTCCGGCTGCGCCACCCGGGCGACGCGCCCGCGATGCGCAGCCGCCTGCACCGCGCCGGAATTCCCACCTACGAGGCGGACGTGCGCTTCGCCTACCGCTACCTGATCGACCGCGGCATCAGGAGCGCGCTGCGCATCCAAGGTGCGGCGCGTCCGCTGGCGGAGACGGCGCCGGACGCCCCGCGGGAGACGGTGGTGTTCGACGAACCGAAGGTGGAGCCGGCGCGCTGGACGCCGGCGCTCACCACCCTCTCCCTGGACATCGAGACCGACCCCGAGGCGACGCGCCTGCTGTCGGTGGCGCTGTGGGGGTGCGGCGCGCGCGAGGTATTGCTGCTGTGCCCGGACGCCGCCGCGCGCTCCGCCTGTCCCGCCGATGCAATTCCTTGTGTCAGCGAGCGGGAGTTGTTGACCGTGCTCTGCAAACGGGTGCGGGCGCTCGACCCGGACGTGGTGACCGGCTGGAACATCATCGACTTCGACGTGCCGGTGCTGCTCCGCCGCGCGGCGGAGCTGAAGGTGCCGTTGGAGCTGGGCCGCGCACCCGGCGGGGTGCGGCAGCGCGGACAATCGCGCCGGCGCGGCGGCGTCGGTAACGCCGGCAATGGCACCAGGCGGCGCCGGTTCAGCGACTCGATCTTCATCCCGGGGCGGGTGGTGCTGGACGGCATACGCCTGCTGCGCGCGGTCTCCTACCGCCTGGACAGCTACTCGCTGGAGAACGCCGCGCGGGAGATTCTCGGTGAGGGCAAGACGCTCGGCGGGGCCGATCACGTCGAGCAGATCATGCACACCTTCCACCACGACCCCGCGCGATTCGTGGAGTACAACCTGACCGATGCGCGCCTGGTGCTCGACATCCTGGACAAGCTGGACCTGGTGGCGTTCACCGTCGAGCGCAGCGTGCTGACCGGGATGCCGCCCGACCGGGTGGGATCTTCAATCGCGGCGTTCGACTTCCTCTACCTGTCGCGGCTGCACGTCCGCGGCGTGGCGGCGCCGACGGTCGGCGTCGAGCCGCGGCGCGGCCATGACGGCCATGACAGCCATGACAGTGGCAACGGCAACGGAAATGGTGACCGCAACGGCGCGCGACCGGAGCCGATGCACGGCGGGCACATTCTCAAGCCGCGCCCCGGGCTGCACGAGGACGTGCTGCTGTTCGACTTCAAGAGCCTGTACCCGAGCATCATCCGCACTTTTCAGATCGATCCGCTCGGGCTGATCCGGGTGGAAAGCGAGGCGCACCGGGCGGCCGGCGGCGAGGTGATCGAGGCGCCCAACGGGGCGCGCTTCCGGCGCCGGCGCGGCATCCTGACCGAGCTGCTCGACGAGCTGTTCGCGAGCCGCGAGAAGGCCAAGACGGCCGGCAACAAGATCGCCAGCGACGCCATCAAGGTGCTGATGAACTCGTTCTACGGCGTGCTCGGCACCAGCGCGTGCCGCTTCTCCCATCCGCTGCTGGCCAACGCCATCACCAGCTTCGGCAAGCACTTCCTGCTGTGGGCGAAGGGCTGGATGGAGCAGCGCGGCCTGGCCGTGCTGTACGGCGATACCGACAGCCTGTTCGTGGCCGGCAGCCGTACCGGCGACGGCGCCCGCCTCGCGCGGCATCTCAACGCGGACCTTGCCGCCTACGTGGCCGCCACCTGGCGCGTGCGGAGCTACCTGGAGATGGAGTTCGAGACCCGCTACGAGCGGCTGCTGCTGCCGAGTGTGCGCGGCGGCGGGCGCGGCGCCACCAAGCGGTACGTCGGGCTGACCGGCGGCGAGCTGCAGTTCACCGGTATGGAGGTGGTGCGGCGCGACTGGACGGCGCTTGCGCACGAGGTGCAGCGCGAGCTGTACCGGCGGTTGTTCGCCGATGAGCCGGTGGAGGAGTACCTGCGCGCGGTGATCGGCGAGGTGACCGCCGGGCGCCGCGACGAGCAGCTCGTCTACCACAAGGCGCTGCGCAAGGACGCGGACGACTACCGCGCGTCCGCCCCGCACGTGGTGGCCGCGCGCAAGCAGGCCGCCGCCGGACCCGGCGAGGCATCATCCTGGCGCAGCGTGATCGAATACGTGATCACCGTGGAAGGCCCGGAGCCGGCCGCCGAGCGGGCACACCGGATCGACTACGAGCACTACATCGAGCGCCAGATTCGTCCGGTCGCGGAGCCGGTGCTCGCCATCAGCCGCCGCGATTTCGGCGAGGTGCGCCGCAACGAGCGCCAACTCGAACTGTTCTGATCAGACCTGATCCCGGAGCTGATCCAGGTGCACGGTCCGGCCGGTGCGGGCGGACTCGGCGGCGGCGCCCATGACGCGGGCGGTGGCGATGGCGTCGGTGTTGGGGAGCATGGGCGCGGCGCCGTCGAACAGGCAGTCGTGGAAGTGGTCGAGGGACGGGGTGAACGCGCGCACGCCGTTGTTCAGGGTGGCCCGTTCGGTGGCTTGCGGCGTGGTCAGGGTGTAGGCGCTCTCCTCGTAGGGGTGGGTGGGTTGCTCGATGTGCAGGGAGCCGCCGGAGCCGGCAAGTTGCGCACCGCGCACCGGCATGGCGTCGAAGGTGCCGAACAGGGTGGCCACCACGGCGTCCGGGAACTCCAGCAGCAGTCCGATGTGGCTGTCGACGCCGCCTTGCCGGGTCTCCCGCCAGGCCGCGGATACCCGGACCGGCTCGGTTCCGGCCGCCCAGCGCGCCACGTCGATCAGGTAGCAGCCGATGTCGGCGAGTGCGCCGCCGCCCAGATCGGGCTGCCACCGGATGTTGCCGGGGGGCAGCGGCCCGCCCATGTGCATTGCGACGTGGCGCAGGTCGCCGATCGCGCCGGCGTCGAGCAGGCGGCGCAGGCGCAGCGTCTGCGGGTGGTAACGGAACACCATCGCTTCCATCAGCAGCACGCCGTGCCGCGCGGCGGCGTCCACCATGCGCTGCGCCGCTGCCGGGCTGGTGGCCAGCGGCTTCTCGCAGAACACGTGCTTGCCGTGCTCCATGGCGCGGATCGCCCATTCCTCGTGCAGGGAGTTGGGCAGCGGCACGTATACCGCGTCGATGCGGTCGCTCCACAGCAGGTCGTCGTAGCTGGCGAACACCTCCGGGATCTCCAGGTCGCGGGCGAACGCCGCCGCCCGCTCGCGGTTGCGGCTGGCCACCCCGGTCAGTTCGCCGCGCGCGGTGGCGCGCAGCGCGGGCGCAAACACCCAGCGCCCGATCTGGGCGGTACTGACGATGCCCCACCGCACCTTGTCCGATTTCACTTGCTTCATCGCCGGCTCGCCGCTCCTCTGCTGTGACGCTTCGACTCTCGTGCTGCGGCGCGTGTCCGCGCTACAATCGCGCGCCATGAGAATCGTACGCTACGCCAAGGGTGAAACGGTCGGCTACGGCTGTCAACGAGAAGATGGATCGATCGTCGCCATCAACGGCGACCCGCTGGCCGGCGGCGGCCCGCTTGGTCCCGGCGGTCCGGGCGCCTGGTCGGTGACCCGCCGCATCATCGGCGGCGCGCGCCTGCTGGCCCCGGTGGCGCCGCCGGCGGTGGTCTGCATCGGCCTCAACTACCGCCGCCACGCCGAGGAGTCGGGCGCCGCCATCCCCGATCACCCGGTGGTGTTCATGAAGATGCCGTCGTCGATTCAGGATCCCGGCGGCCCGATCATGCTGCCGCGCACCCTGCGCAGCGACAAGGTCGACTACGAGTGCGAGCTGGCGGTGGTAATCGGGCGGCGCTGCCGCAACGTCTCCCGCCGGGTGGCGCTCGACTACGTGCTCGGCTACACCTGCGGCAACGACGTCAGCGCCCGCGACTGGCAGAACGAATGGGGCGGCGGCCAGTGGTGCCGCGGCAAGACGTTCGACACCTTCTGTCCGCTCGGCCCGGCGCTGGTCACCACGGACGAGATCCGCAACCCCAACGCGCTGCGCATCCGTACCGTGATCAATGGAGAGACGCTGCAGGACTGGAACACCAGCGACATGATCTTCGACGTGCCGGCGCTGATCTCCTTCCTGAGCGGCAGTTCCACGCTTGAGCCCGGCACGGTGATCATGACCGGCACCCCGCACGGCGTCGGCGGCGCGCGCACCCCGCCGCGCTTCCTGCAGCCGGGCGACGAGGTGACCGTGGACATCGAGAACATCGGCTCCCTCACCAACCCCGTGGTCGCCGAGGAGTAACCGGCGGTACGCCGGACGCTGACACCGGCGCGGCTGACAGCGCTGTTTTACGGCGCAGCTTCGGGCGCTGCTTCGAGCGCTGCTTCGAGCAGCCGGATGAGCGTCGGCTTGCGGCGGCGGCGGGCGTAGTCGAGGGCAGTCTCGCCGCCGGGTTGTGTTGGCCCGGGCCTCGTGCGCAGGCCGAGGTCAGGGTGGTATGCGAGGACCAACTTCACCCAGGCGGTGGTGCCGGCGATCACGGCGTCGTGCAGCGCGGTCTTGCCGGCGCCGTCCTGGCGGCTCGGATCGGCTCCGTGGTGCAGCAGCAGGAGCGCCATCTCGCGGTGACGGTTGGCGATGGCGCGGTGCAGGGCGGTGCCGCCGAAGTGCCCGGCGGCGCAGTCGGGGGTAGCGCCCCGTTCCAGCAGCAGCGCCGCCGCGGCCAGCGCGTTGGTTTCCACGGCGACCGCGAGGGGCGGATGCCCGTGCCGGTTCTGCGCACCGATGTCGGCGCCGCGGTCGAGCAGCAGGCGCACCGCCGCCGGCCGGTTGCCGCGCGCGGCGGCGTGCAGCGGCGTGCCGCCGACCCGGTCGCGTTCACTCACCGCGCCGGGCCGCTCGTCGAGTATCCCCCGCAGCTCAGCCAGCGCGCCCAGCCCGGCCGCATCGAAGGCACGCATCGGACAGCCGCGGACCGCCAGCATGGCCGCGATCTCCCGGCACCCCGCCGCCGTGGCCGCATCCATCAGCGACGAGCCGCCGTCGTTGACCTGCAGCGGGTCGGCGCCGCGCTCCAGCAGCAGCGCCACCACTTCCGGCCGGCGCGCGTCGATCGCCTCCCGGACGGGCGTGTTGCCGTGCGCGTTGCGGGCATCGGCCAGGTGCGGATGCCGCTCCAGCAGCGCCTCCAGGTGCGCGGCCGCGCCGCGGCGGACGGCATCCAGGAACTGTTTACGTGCCTCGCGCAGGTCCATCGGCAATCGGTCGCTACCATACCACGAGGTGTACGGGCCGCCGCGTGACCACGGACCGCCCGGAGGTGCGTCCGCTTCACGGTCCAGTCGCACGGTCACGTCGCCCGGCTTGACGCTGGTTGACCGTCCGCGCGCCGGTCACCTCAGGTGTTGAACATCTCTTCCACGCGCGAAATCGACTCGGTCTTGGCCACCATGGTGAGCTTGTCGCCGTCGCGCAGGGTGTAGTTGCTGCGCGGCACGATGTGCGAGCCGTTGCGCGTCACCGCGACGATCAGGGAGTTGTCCGGCATCCGCACGTCGCGCACCGCGCGCCCCACGAAGCCGCGCGATCCGTCGAGCGTCGATTCGATCACCTCCGCCAAGCCGCCGAAGATGCTGTGCACGCTCTTCACCTTGCCGCGCCGGATGAACTTGAGGATGGTGTTCACGACGCTGTACTTGGGGCTGATGATCACGTCCGCGCCGAGCCGCGACGCTACGGTCAGGTAGTTGAACTTGTTGACCAGGGCGATGGAGCGCTTGATGCCGAGCGTCTTGGCGTAGATCGCCACCAGGATGTTGAGTTCCGGATTGTCGGTCGTGGTGATGATCAGGTCGGACCCGGCGAGCGCCTCCTCCTCGAAGAAGCCCTCTTCCGACACGTCGCTGTTGATCACGACGGCTTCCGGAAACTGCTCGGCGAGGCGCTTGCAGTTGTCGTAGTTGGCGTCGACGATCTTCAGGCGCTTGTTGTGGCGGCGCAGGTAGTCGAGCAGGCGGCGCGGGCGGCGCGACCGGCTGCCATTGCTGCTGAAGCCGCGCTGCGTGAGCGAGCCGGCGACGAAGCTTCCGACCCGGCCACCGCCGATCAGCAGCACCCGGTTCAGGTCCACGCGCGGGCGTCCGGCGATCACGAACACCTCCTCGAGGGTGTGCTCGGCCGCGACCAGGTAGAGTTCGTCGCCCGACTCCACGACGGTGTCGCCGCGCGGCACGAAGAAGTCCTCGCCGCGGGAGATGCCGGCGACCAGGAAGTCGGCGTCGAGCGCCTGCTTGATCGACGCGATGCTCTGCTTGGCGAACAGGGTGCGGCTGTCGACCATGAAGTTGCGCATCTGCAGGTCGGTGTTCTCGAACGTCATCACGTCGCTGGTGGCGCCCTGCTCGACCGACTTGACGATCGCCTGGGCCGCCTCGATCTCGGGATTGACGAAGTAGTCGACGTCCATCAGCGAGTGGCCGGACAAGTTGGAGTTGGCGTAGTCGGGGTTGCGCACGCGGGCGATCTTGCACGGCACCCCGAACTCGCTGGCCACCAGACCGCAGGAGACGATGTTCAACTCGTCGCTGTCGGTGACGCTGATGAAGAAGTCGGCGGCCTCGATGCCCGCCTCGCGCAACGCCGGCAGCCGATTGCCGGAGTCGTTGATCACCATGCAGTCCAGGTGGTTGACCGCGTACTTGGCGGTTTCCGGATCGCGCTCTATCAGGACGACGTTCTTGTTGTCAGCGATCAGGTGTCGCGCCACCTGGAACCCGGTGGTGCCGGCACCCGCGATGACGACCTTCTCAGCCATCTGCTCCAATATGACCGCTGCGCGGCCTGCCGGCAACCTCGTGAAGGCGCCGTCGTCGGGCGACCACGGGCGCGCCGGTACTGGCCTTTTTCGCCGCTCCGTGGTGGAATCGGCAGCCATGAAGATTACGTTCATCGGAGCGGGCTCCACCGTATTCGTGAAGAACATCATCGGCGACTGCATGCTCACCGAACCGCTGCGCGACGCCACGGTCGCGTTGTACGACATCGACGCGCGGCGCCTGCAGGAGTCGAAGGCGATGCTGGACACCCTGAACGGCAACATCAACGCGGTACGCGCCGGCATCGAGACGTACCTGGGCACGGAGCAGCGCCGGGAGGCGTTGCGCAGCGCCGACTTCGTGGTCAACGCCATCCAGGTGGGCGGCTACGAGCCGAGCACGGTGATCGACTTCGCGGTGCCCAAGAAGTACGGGTTGCGGCAGACCATCGCCGACACGCTCGGCATCGGCGGCATTTTTCGGGCCCTGCGCACCATTCCGGTGATGCTCGACTTCGCCCGCGACATGGAGGAGGTGGCGCCGGACGCCTGGCTGCTCAACTACACCAACCCGATGGCGATGGTGATGGGCGCGGTGCTGCGCGACACCGGCGTGCGCGCCGTCGGGCTGTGCCACTCGGTGCAGGCGTGCGTGCCGAAGCTGCTCGGGAGGCTCGGCATGGAGCAGGATCCGGCGGCAACCAAGTGGCAGATCGCCGGCATCAACCACCAGGCGTGGCTGCTGGAACTGAAGGCGGCCGGTGCCGACCTGTACCCGGAGGTGAAGCGGCGCGCCGCCGACATGAACTGCGCGGCGCGGGACGGCCGGGACAAGCACGACGACATGATTCGCTTCGAGATGATGCGTCACTTCGGGTACTACGTCACCGAGTCGTCCGAGCACAGCGCGGAATACTTCCCCTACTGGATCAAGAGCAGCCACCCGGAGCTGGTCGAGGAGTTCAACATCCCGCTCGACGAGTACATCCGCCGCTGCATCCGCAACATCGAGCGCTGGCGCACGCAGAGCGCCACCATGGTCGGCAACCCCGACCTGGGCCACGAGCGCTCGGTGGAGTACGGTTCGCGCATCATGGAGGCGATCGTCACCGACACCCCCTACCGGATTCACGGCAACATCCTCAACGACGGTTTCATCGGCAACCTGCCGGCGGGGGCGTGCGTCGAGGTGCCGTCGCTGGTGGACCGCAACGGCGTGCAGGGCTGCGTGGTGGGCGATCTGCCGGAGCCGTGCGCGGCGCTCAACCGCACCAACGTCAACGTGCAGCTGCTCGCCGTGGAGGCGGCGCTGGAGCGGCGGCGGGACCGCATCTACCAGGCGGCGATGCTCGACCCGCACACCGCGAGCGAGCTGTCGCTGGACCAGATCGTGAGCATGTGCGACGACCTGATCGAGGCGCACGGCGACCTGCTGCCCTCCTATCGGAGCAACGGTGTATAGCCGTCGAGCCCGCGCCCCGAGGGCGGGTGCCGCGTCCCCGATGATGCGGCCGCCGCGCAACCTATCGGCGGCTGGCACGCCGCGGTGCGCCGGGACGGCGCACGCGATGCACGTTGCCGGTTGCGGTACAACGGGGGAGCGCTAACATGGCTGGACTGTTGCTCGGCTACGACCTCGGCAGTTCCGCGATCAAGGCGGCGCTGGTGGACATCGACAGCGGGCGGCTGGCGGCGCAGGCCACGTCGCCCGACACCGAACTGGCGATCGACGCGCCGCGGCCGGGCTGGGCGGAGCAGGAGCCGGGGGTGTGGTGGCGGCACCTGGTGGCGGCCACGGCGCGGCTCCGCGAGACGCTGCGCGGCACCGGCAGTAGCCTAGCCGACGTGCAGGCGGTGGGCATCGCCTACCAGATGCACGGCCTGGTGCTCACCGACGCCACCGGCGCCGTGCTGCGCCCGGCGATCATCTGGTGCGACAGCCGCGCCGTGGAGATCGGCGACCGGGCGTTCGCGGAGCTGGGGCCGGAACAGGCGCTGCGCCGGCTGCTCAACTCGCCGGGCAACTTCACCGCGTCCAAGATGCGCTGGGTTATCGAGAACGAGCCGCGGGTGGCGGAGGCGGCGGCGCACTTCCTGCTGCCGGGCGACTACATCGCCTGGCGGCTGACCGGCGAGTGGGCTACCACCCCCTCCGGCCTGTCGGAGGGCATCCTGTGGGACTTCTCGCGCTCGGCGCGCGCCGACTTCCTGCTCGACCACTACGGCATCGACGCGGCGTTGCTGCCGTCGGCGCTGCCCACCTTCTCGGCGCAGGGCACGCTGACCGCGGCGGCGGCTGCCGAACTGGGGGTGCCGGCCGGCACGCCGCTCACCTACCGGGGCGGCGATCAGCCCAACAACGCGCTCTCCCTCGGCGTGCTCGAACCAGGTACGGCAGCCGCGACCGCGGGTACCTCCGGGGTGGTGTACGGCGTCGCCGATCGCGCCGACTACGATCCCGCCTCGCGCGTCAACACGTTCGTGCACGTCAACCACCAGGCGGGGCGCCCGCGCTACGGGGTGTTGCTGTGCCTGAACGGCTGCGGCATCCTGAACAGTTGGCTGCGCCGCGCCTGCGCGGGTGAGCGCGGCTATCCGGCCATGAACGCCGCCGCCGCGGAGGTGCCGGTGGGCGCCGACGGGGTGGTGGTATTGCCGTTCGGCAACGGCGCGGAGCGCATGCTCGGCAATCGCGACCCGGGCGCCTCGGTGCACGGGCTGCGCTTCAACAGCCACGACCAGCGCCACCTGCTGCGCGCCGGCCAGGAGGGGGTGGCGTTCAGCCTCGCCTACGGCCTCGAGGTGATGCGCGAGGTGGGCGTGCAGGCCGCCACGGTGCGTGCCGGCGATGCCAACCTGTTTCTGAGCCCGCTGTTCCGCGAGGCGTTTGCCGCCACCACCGGCGCGGCCATCGAGCTGTACGACACCGACGGCGCCCAGGGCGCGGCGCGCGGCGCCGCCATCGGCGCCGGCATCCACGACTACGATACCGCGTTCAGCACCTTGAGCCGCGTGCTGACGGTGGCGCCCGATGCGGCGTTGCAACCCGCCTACGCCGACGCCTACGGGCATTGGCGCGCCCACCTCGACCTCGCCCTGCAGGGCGGATAACAGCTTCGTTCGCAGGCCGCGCCGTGCTGGTTGCCGCGTGATCGCCACCTACATCAATGCCGCGGCGGTGATCGGCGGCGCGCTGATCGGGCTGCTGCTGCGGCGCGCGATCCGCGACCGGTTCCGCGACGTGGTGACCAGCGGCATCGGGGTGATCACCTTGGTGCTCGGCTTCCGGCTCGGCTTCGAGTCGCAGCAGATCGTCTACTTGGCGCTGTCGGTGGCAATCGGTGGCCTGCTCGGCGAATGGTGGAAGATCGAGGAAGGCGTGACCGGGCTCGGCGCCGCCCTGCACCGGCTGCTGTGGCGGCGCGAAACGCGAGCGGCGGCCGCGGCCGACAGCCGGCGCGGGTTCGCGGTCGCGTTCCTGAACGCCTCGGTGCTGTTCTGCGTCGGCGCCATGACCCTGGTCGGCTCGTTCCGCGCCGGCGTCGAGGGCGACTACGAACTGCTGCTGACCAAGAGTGTGCTCGACGGCTTCATGGCGGTGCTGCTGACCGCGGCGATGGGCATCGGGGTGGCCTTCGCGAGCCTGGTGATCCTGGTCTACCAGGGCGGGCTGACCCTGCTCAGCCGCGTCCTGCAGCCGCTGGTCTCGGCCGAGCTGATGGCCGAGTTGAGCGCCGTGGGCGGCGTGCTGATCGTCATGATCGGCATCAACCTGCTCGGCCTGCGCCAACTCAAGACCGCCAACTTCCTCCCCGCCTTCCCGGTCATGGTCGCCCTGATGGCGCTGGGGCCGCTCGACTTCCTGTAGCCCGTAAACCCTCGGAGAATCGCCGCGCTGCCAAACCCCCCGTTGCGCGCTTGCAGCCCCGTCCGCGTCCCCGCGGGCGCGCTCGTAGCGCGCTCGTAGCCAGTCGCGGCGGGACGGGCGGCCTGCGCGTGGACTGGTTGGTCGGGTCGCTCCTGACCACTTGTGCGCATCGCGCCGTTGGTGGTAGGTTGTCGGCCGTGTATAAGATCGTTCGTTCCAGAAAAGCCTTCGCGTCAGGTGCCGCGCTGCGATGGGCACCTGCTTCCTTGACCGTGCGCCACAACGCGAATAGGTTGCCATTGCGGCGCGGGACCCCATGACGAGCAGTCACAAGTCCGAACATCTCGATCCGAAGTCGCTCGTAGCGCGCATCATCGCGGAGTTGCAGGCCAACCCGGAGGCGCAGAGGCTTCTGTTGCGCGCCCTGCTGACCAACGAGTTCCTCGGCATGCCGGCGCGACTGGACCGGATCGAAAAGGACATCGCCGAACTGAAGATCGACGTGGCCCAACTGAAGGCCGACGTGGTCCACCTGAAGACCGACGTGGCCGAGCTGAAGACCGACGTAGCGGGGCTGAAGACCGACGTCGGCTATCTCAAGGGCTCGGACCTGGAGATGAAGGTGCATCGCCGGATTCAGCCGCTGGTCAGTCAGCACCTGCAGGTGAGGCGGCCGCGCATCATGCAGAGCGCGGTCCACCAGGCCGAGGATGCGTTGGCGGAACCCCTCGCCACGGCCGCCGAGGCGGGCCGGATCACCGCTCCACAGGAGTACCGGGTCATGGCCACCGACGTCATCCTGCGCGCGCAACGGAGCCGCGAGCGAACGCCGGTCTGGGTGGCGATAGAGGTGGCCAACCGGGTGGACGGGGAGGACATCCAGCGCAGCCGGGAGAGCGCGGAGGCACTTGCCGCCGTGTTCGGAGAGGAGGCGGTGGCACTGGTTGCCGGGTACCGGATCGATGCCGCCGACCGCAACCGGGCCGCCGCCGCCGGGGTCCTCTGCCTGGAAGTTCCGGAACGGTTCTGAGTCTGTACGGTCACTCCGTGACATGGAAGACGATGAAAACCGACGCCCGAGCATCGCCCACCAGCCCGCTTTTTCGGACCAGCGAAGCACCCGCATCAGGCGGTGGCGAGCGCGGAAACCTGTGGCGCGGCATCGTCAGCGGGATACGTCGATCACTATCTTCAGTGCTTGGCGTTCTCCCTTGGCGAGGGCGGTCATCATGGCGGGCACTTCGTCGAGCGTGCAGCGGCCCTCGATGAAGCCGGACAGCTCGCGGTGCAGGCCGCCGAGCATCGCTACCGCGTCGGTGAATGCGCGCCGGTCGAAGCCGTAGGTGCCCACGAGGGTCCACTCGTAGCTGATCATGTCCTGCACCGGCAGCGGCACCTCGTGGGCCAGGTTGCCGATCATCAGCACCGTGCCGCCCTCCGCCACCATGCGCACCGCGCTCACGAAGGAGGCGGCGCTGCCGACGGCGTCGACCACCACGTCGGGCGGCTCGCCGAGCGCCGCCGCAACCGCCGCCCGCGTATCCGCCACCGTGGCGTCGGCCGCGATCGGCACCGCCGTCGCTCCGAGTTCCGCCGCGCGGCGCGCCTTGGCGGCGATGGTGTCCAGGGAGGCGATCCGCTCGGCGCCGCGGGCGCGCGCCACCAGCACGCCGGCCATGCCGATGGTGCCGGCGCCGAGGATCGCCACCCGGCGCGGCGTCACGCCCCGCGCCTCCAGCCGGTGCCAGCCGTGCAGCACCACCCCCAGCGGCTCCGCCAGGAGGCCGATCTCGCTCGGCACGCCGTCGGCGAGCGGAATCAGGTTGGCCGCCGGCACCGCCACGTACTCCGCCATCGCCCCCCGCTTGCCCAGGTTCACGCCGATCAACTGCTTGTTGAGAAACGACGGATCGCCCTCCTCGGGGCTCGGCGCATGGTCGGCGATGATGTTGTACAACGCCACCCGGGTGCCCGGCACAGGCGCGCTCGCGCCCGGCCCGAGCCGCTCCACGGTGCCGCTGACCTCGTGCCCCATCACCATGCCGGGCGCACGCCGTCCGCTCTCGCCGGTAAAGCCGTGCACGTCGCTGCCGCAGATGCCCACGGTATCGACGCGCAGCAGCGCCTCCCCCTCACCCGGCTCCGGGGCCGGCAGGTCGACCACGCTCATGTCCCAGGGACCGTTATACAGAACCGCTTTCATCGCCGCCCAGCATACCACAGCCGCGCCGCCCTGATGTGCCGAGGTTGCCGGCAACCCCGGCTTGCCGGCGTGCTGCTCGGCTCCGGTCGCGCCGAGCCAGCGCCATGCACATCCTGTCCTTGCGATCCGGGCAAAGCGCCGTATTATATGCGGGTGATGCTTCTCAGCAGTTTCACCGCCGTTCAATACAAGGGCATAGGCGGTGTGTCGTTGCCTCGTCTCTCGCGGGCCAACCTCATCACCGGAGTGAACGGTGTCGGCAAGACAGCGCTGATTGAGCTCGTGGCAACGACCCACAGTGCCGAATGCATCAAGGCCGCGACCAAGGCGTTCGCGGACGCTCCCGATGAACTGTCGGTACACAGGTTATTCACCGACCGTGAAACGGGCAAGGTGAGAGCTGCGACCTTCACCGGCGAGACGCTGGAGGGGGCGCGTGACCTCAACCTGGAGATCCGGTAGTGCAGATCCGTGAGCGGCGCCTGTTGTTGGTTGAGGGCCGCGATGAGGTGAACTTGTTTCGCGCGCTGATCCGTGACTGCCTTGACGACGATCCACGAATACAGGTGATCGATGCAGGCGGAAAGGACAAGTTCAGTCGAACCTCCGAGCTATCCAGACAGCAGCGATGGCGGTACCAGCGCTGCAATCCATTGGTGTCGTCCGGGATGCCGACAATGACGCTGGTGCCGCGTTCGACAGCGTGTGCGATGGCATCCGTAGCGTGAACTACGAGCCTCCCCTGAACCATGGCGAGTTTTCGAACGGTATGCCCGCGGTTGGTGTGTTCATCGTCCCGGACGGCACCGAGCCCGGCGCCGTTGAGACCCTCTGCCGACGGTCGCGTCAGGGGAGCGCGACGGCGGAATGCGTCGACGAGTACCTGAAGTGTCTCGAGGAGCGCCACGCTTCGAGATCCACGAATGCAGACAAGAGCTTCGCTCATGCATATCTCGCTGCGATGGGCGAGCCCCTGGCCCGAGTGGGGGAAGGCGCATTGCAGGGCGTCTGGGATTTTGCATCGCCGGCGTTCGCACCGCTCGCGCAGTTCGTCCGCCAGCTTGCCGTGCGCCCGGTCGGCAACCCGTAGCGCCCCGAAATCGCCGCCTGCGGCGACGCTTCCGGCCCAACCCGCCTGCCTGGGAGCCTGTCGGAATCCGACAGCCTCCCAGGTTTCTCCATCACGGCGCGAGGCACTGTTCCCTCGCTTGGCGGGCGCCGCAGGAGCGCGTAGCCTTGGCTCAGGGACCATGCCGGAACTGCCCTCGGTAACCGTGTACGTGGAGCACCTGCGGCGCCGCACCGTGGACCGCACCCTGGAGCGCGTGCGCGTCGCCAACCCGTTCGTGCTGCGCTCGGTGGATCCGCCGATCGGCGCCGCGCACGGCCGGCGCGTGCAGGCCGTGGACCGCCTCGGCAAGCGCATCGTGTTCACGCTGAGCGGCGACCTGTACCTGGTGATCCACCTGATGGTCGCCGGCCGCCTGCGCTGGCACGATGACAGCGCGGCGGCGAAGATTCCGCGCAAGGTGGGGCTGGCCGGCTTTCAGTTCGATTCCGGCACGCTCGTGCTCACCGAGGCGGGCAGCAAGCGGCGTGCGTCAGTGCACTTGGCGGCGGGCAGCGGGGGGTTGGCCGAGCACGAGCGCGGTGGCCTGGAGGTCCTGGAGGCCGACACGGACGCGTTCCGCGAGGCGCTGCTGAGCGAGAACCACACCCTGAAGCGCGCCCTGGCCGATCCGCGCCTGTTCTCGGGCATCGGCAACGCGTTCTCGGACGAGATCCTGCACCGCGCCGGGCTGTCGCCGCTGCAGCTCACCGCACGCATGAACGACGAGCAGGTGGACACGCTGCACGGCGCCTGCGTGGCGGTGCTCAGCGAGTGGGTGGAGCTGCTGCGCGCCGAGAGCGGCGACGAGTTCCCGAAGAAGGTGACCGCGTTCCATCCCAAGATGGCCGTGCACGGCAAGTACGGGCAGCCGTGCCCGGTGTGCGGCACGCCGGTGCAGCGCATCAGGTACGCCGCCAACGAGAGCAACTACTGCCCCAAGTGCCAGACCGGCGGCAGGCTGCTCGCGGACCGCGCGTTGTCCCGCCTGCTCAAGTCCGACTGGCCGCGCAGCGTCGACGAGTTGGAAGACCTCCGCAGACCCCGCCCCTGAGGCGGGACCGGGAACCGGCCGGCGCAGACGCAGAACCGTCGCCCGCGCCGCCGCGCCGTGCTCACCCGCGAGAGCCAGCGTCCTACCGGTACCGGCCGGCGAGCCGCCGGCCAGGCTACCCATCCGGCCGCTTGGATATGCCGCGGTGCCGACCTCGACTGCTACTCGCTTGCGCGCGCCTGCCGGCCCCGGCCCCACGTGAAGAAGATTGACGCCCCCGGCGGGGCGGGCGTACAGTGCGGTGCCATCCCATCACCGACAAAGGCGGAAACACCCATGATTCCACACGTCCATCAACCCCCGCCGGACGGGGTACTGCTGGAGCAGGAGGAGCGCATCCCGCTGGCCGGCGGCGCGCTCGAGGTGGCGAAACCGCCGACCGGCTACCGCCACCTCCCCGACCTGGGCATCATCGCCTCGGACCGCCTGGACGTGCGCCGGCTGCACGCGTTCCCGCCGCCGAACGACATGAGCGAGCCGGTGCGCGCCCTGAAGACGCCGGGCGGCGACCTGCTGGCGATTACCCAGTCGGGGGCCGGGCACATGATCAACAACCACGACAAGATCAACGAGCTGCTCGCCTACCGCTCCGGCGACGGCGGCGCCACCTGGCAGGGCCCGACCCACCCGTGGGAGGTGCCCTACAACCAGCACGGCTTCAACCCGATGGTGGCGCGCGGCGGCACGCGGATCGTCGCCTTCGGCACCGAGCCGACGCCGGAGCTGTTCCTGCCGCCGCACGACGGCGGCATCGGCGTGCGCCGCTCCGACGACGACGGCCACACCTGGAGCGAGGTGGAGATCCTCGACCCGGTCAACAGCTCGGGCTACTGCGGCGTCGGGCACATGCGCGGCTGCGAGATGGACTCGGGCGCCTGGCTGCTGCCCACCTACAGCGTGCGCAACCGGACCGACCGGCCGGGCCGCACCGACACCCAGTTCGTCCTGCGCAGCGAGGACCGGGGGGCGAGTTGGACGCTGATCCCCGGCCCGCACCCGCACGGCTGGCAGACGCAGCCGTGGCAGCGCACCCTGGAAGGCACCATTCTGTCGCTCGGCGGCAGCGACGCGGTGATGTTCGCGCGCGTGCCGTCGGGGCGCATGTGGGAGCTGCGCAGCGCGGACGACGGGCGCACTTGGAGCGAGCCCGAGCCGACCGCGCTGCGCCACCCGGACGCGCCGCCGATGGTGTTCTGGCTCGCCGGCGGCAGCACGATGGTGGCGCTGATCCACAACCAGGGCTCCGGAGACTGGCGCGGCCAAGCGGACCGGCGCGAGCTGTGGGCGTGCCTGTCACGGGACGAAGGCCGCTCGTGGAGTCCACCGCGCCTGCTGCTCGCCGACACCACCGTGCCGCGCGCGGCGCCGTCCACGCGCGACGCAAGGCGCCGGGTGGAGTTGTCCTACGCCGACCTGGTGCTCGACGGCGACCGCCTGCATCTGTTCCTGGACCACCAGAAACGGCAGATATTCCACGTCATGCTGACGGAAGCCGACCTGAGCGCCGGCGCCACCGAGCAGGACCTCTTTGGTTGAGATCGCCCGTCGGCGCGTACACGGAACCGCGGCGCGACCGGCACGGCGCTACCGCGCGCCTCTCTTGACTGCTGAATGCGCTCATGAACGCGTGCACGAACCTGCGGCGGCATCGGCACGGCGCTACCGCGCGGCACTTGTCGGCGACCGCCGTTGCGCCGCGCCGGCGCGGGCGCCTTCCGTCAGCCCTTGACCGAGCCGATCAGCACGCCGCGGATGAAGTACTTCTGCGCGAACGGATACAGGATCACGATCGGGCCGATGCTGATGAAGATCAGCGCCGCCTTCACGGTCTCCTCGGTCACCGCCGTGTCGGTCTCCAGGTCCACATCGGTCATCGACATGATCTGCGCCTCCAGCAGCACCCGCCGCAGCAGCAGTTGCAGCACGATCTTGGTGTGGTCGGTGACGTAGATCAGCGCGTCGAACCAGGCGTTCCAGTGCATCACGGCGCCCCACAGCGCCACCGTGGCGATGATCGGCTTGGACAGCGGCAGGATAATGCGCCACAGGATGGTGATCTCGTTGGCGCCGTCGATGTAGGCGGACTCCTCCAGGCTGTCGGGAATCGAGAACATGAAGTTGCGCGCGATCAGCAGCGTGTAGGCCTGCACCAGCACCGGCCAGATCAGCGCCCAGCGCGAATCGAGCAGCCCCACGGAGCGCACCAGCAAGAAGCGCGGAATCAGCCCGCCGTTGAAGAATAGCGTGAACACCACCAGGAACGTGAACGCGCGGATGAACGGCAGCCGGCGCTTGGAGATGGCGTACGCGGCGGCAATCGTCACCAGGGTGTTCAGCACTGTTCCCACCACGGTGCGGAACAGGGTGTTGGCGTAGGCGGTGCCGATGGCGGACTTCTGCAGCACGGTTTCGTAGGCGGTGATCGACCAGGACACCGGCAGCAACTGGGCGCGGAACTCGCGCAGGTATACTGACTCGGGGGTGCTGAACGAGTCCACCAGGAGCAGCCAGAACGGAATCACCACCACCGCCGACACGAGAATCAGGACGGTGACGTTGAGGGCATCGAACAGCCGCTCGCCGCGCGTGCGCAGGACGCTCAAAACCCGAACTCCCGGGCCACGCGGGTGAACCGGTTCACCACCAGCAGCAGGATTAGCCCCACCGTGTTGTTGAACAGCCCGACGGCGGACGCGTAGCTCCAGTCCTGCTGGATGATCCCCTTGCGGTAGGTGTAGGTCTCGATGATGTCGCCGGTGTCGTAGATGGTAGGGTTCTGCAGGTTGAAGATCTGGTCGAATCCCACCTCCAGCAGGTTGCCGACGCGCAGCAGAAACACGATCACCATCACCGGGTACAGCGACGGGATGGTGATGCGCATGGTGCGCTGCAGGCGGCTCGCACCGTCGATCTGGGCGGCCTCGTAGAGTTGCGGATCGATGCCGGCCAACGCCGCCAGGTAGATGATCGAGCCCCAGCCGAACGTCTGCCACACGTAGCTGATCACCACCACGCCTACGAACCAGTCCGAATCGGCCATGAAGTTGTGCGGTCGCCCGCCGGTCGCCTCGATCATCTGGTTGACGATGCCGAGTGACGGCGACAGCACTTCGTAGACGATGCCTGCCAGCACCACCCAGGAGATGAAGTGCGGCAGGTAGCTGATGGTCTGCACGCTCTTCTTGAAGCGCACGCCGATCAGCTCGTTGAGCATGATGGCAAACAGGATCGGCGCCGGGAACCCGAACAGCAGCTTGAGCACGCTGATCACCACGGTGTTGCGCAGCACCTGCCAGAAGCGCGGCGCCCCGAACATGGCGACGAAGTGCTCGAACCCCACCCACTCGCTCGCCCAGATGCCCTTGAGCAGCTTGAAGTCCTTGAAGGCGATCTGGATGCCGTACATCGGGCCGTACTGGAACAGCACGAAGTAGGCCGCCGCCGGCAGCAGGAGCAGGTAGATCAGCTTGTAGCGGCGCATCAGGCGCCAGCGCGCACCCCAATTCACCCGGGCATGCGCCGGCGCCCCCGCCGCCGATATCGCGTCCGGCGATTTCATGTGAGCGCGGTCACCGGCGCCCAAGCCCGCACAACTGCTTCAGTGTTCGGGCGCCCAACGGTGCCTGATCCGGAAAAGCCGGCCGGCGGGCGATGTCCGCACCTCGGTTTCATCGCCTGCCATGTCACGGAGTGACCGTGCGGACTCACTCCATGATGGTTCCGTCGTTGATGAACTGCTTGGCGGCCTCGGTCATGCGCGCGCCGCCGTTGGCCATCCAGGATTCCACGTAGGCGTCCCACTCGGCGTCGATGTCGATCGCGCCGGAGATCGCCTTGACGTAGAACTGCACCTCGATGTCGCTCAGGTCGCCGCGCAGCTTGTTGACGTCGGCCGAGAACTCCACCCACGGCCCCTCGTCGACCAGCCGGGCGGCCACGCCCGCCTCCACCACGGTCGCCACCTCGCCGGCGATGTTGGTGCGCCACAGCTCAATGGGCCGGTAGTTGTGCATGGCGAACTTGTACATGCCGGCCTTGGCGTACGCCTCGTTGTTGTGGAACTCGCCGATGCGGCGGATCTCGGTCGGCGACACCCGCTCGGCGTACTTCACCTCCGGGTCGAAGATGCCCATCGGGCCGACGCGGCTGCGCCAGTGGCGGTCGGGGTCGGTCTCGATCCACTCCAGGATCTGCATGATCTTGACCACCTTCTCGTCGCTGGCGTCCTTGCCGAACAGGCCAACCGCGGTGGCGGCGCCGTAGGCGGAGGTCTGCGCACCCGCCGGTCCCTCCGGCTGCGGCAGGTAGATCATCGACACGTCCGGCATGGTCTTGCGGATCTCGTTGATCGGCGAGCCGGCGCGCTCGCGCAGCCAGGTCCAGTTGCGCTCCACCACGCCGAGCTTGTGGTTGGCCCACTTGGCGGTCCAGGTGGCGCGGTCGACGGTGAAGCTCTCCGGATCGATCAGGTCGTCCTCCCACCAGGCGGCGAGCACCTTGAGCGCGTCGCGGTAGCCGTCGCTGATCATCGACCAGTCGCCGTTCTGGTCCCAGGTGGCGATGCGCACGCCGTGCGCGCCGAACACGTTCGGAAAGCTGGCCGAGGCCACGCTGAGCGAGCTCAGGCCCTGCTGCGCCCAGCGCGCGTAGCCGTACTGGTCCTTGTTGCCGTTGCCGTCCGGGTCCTCGTTGCGCAGGCTGCGGATCAGGCTCTCGAAGTCGGCCAGGGTCCAGGCGTCGGGCCGCTCGAAGCCGACCGCGGCCGCCCAATCGTCGCGGATGCCGAGAATGTGCCCGGTGGCGTTGCCGGCGGACACGTTCGGAATGGCGTACTGCACGCCGTCCACCTGGGTCGACGGCCACGCCTTGCCGGTGTCGTTGGTGTCCACGTAGCGCACGTAGATCGGCATGTGGGTTTCCAGCCACTCGCGCGATATCGAGCGGATCACGCCGTCTTCGGCGAGCTGCCGCAGGCTGGTGCCGGCCATGCCGCGCCCGATGTCGTAGGCGAAGTCGGGAACCTCGCCGGCCGCGATGCGCAGCGAGATCTGGTCGCGGTCGCTCCAGTCGATCGGCACCGGCTTCAGGTCGACGTCCGGGAACTGGGCCTCGATCGCCTGCTCGATGATCGACCCCTCCAGCACCGGGTTGCCGGTCGGGTTGACCCCGTGCCAACTGATGACAAGCTGCTCCGGCGCCGCCGCCTCCGTCTCCCCGGCCGCATGCCCCGACACGGCCACCACGACCGCCACGATCACCCCTATCCAAATCCGCATGGTCCTCTCCTTCGCGCCTCGCAGCCTGATTCCGCCGCTCTTGCGTAACAAGGGATACTGCGCCCCGCCCCGCCCGCTGTCAAGTTCGCGCCGCGGCGGCGCTCGCGGCGATCTATGTGCGGGTCTACGCGGCCGGGATGCCGCTTGGGGAAGGCAGACCGTCCTGCTCGGTCAGTTGAATAACCTGTTCAGCCACGCTACCAGCCGAACCGCATCGGGAGCGCCGACATTCAGATCCCCGGCTCCGACCGCTGCTCCCATCATCCTCGGTTCCGCTCTCGTGGCCAGCCAGGAGTGAACCTTGGCGCGAAGCACCTTGCCGCTGGCGAACTTGCGGTCAGCAGCCGGTATGCCGTCGATGTAGGCCTCGGATCGCGGCCATACGGGGTCATCGCTCGGGATCATGCCCGCGAAGAACTCCTCCACTTGGCCGGCAGACACATTGTCAGGCATCAACCAGATCCCGATTCGCGGCCTGTTGTCGACAAGTCGTACTGGACGGAGTGGTGAATGCCATTCTCAGCCTCGTCGATCAGCAGAAATCCACCTCGGCTGTTGGCCAACGCCAAGGCAACACCGAAGAGCCTCTCCGCGCCGTCGCCGAGGCTCTTCAAGGGTACGGGCCGTTCCTGGTCCTTTAGCCTTACCACCGCCCGTCGCACACTGTTCGACTCGCCATCACCAATTAACGCCACGCCGAGCACAGACGTGTCCATGACAAATTCGATGGCGTGAATCGCCTGATCGGCTGCCGCAGAGCTGCTGAACCGGCAGCCGGCTGCCACGGAAGCACGGCACCCCGCTCATCCGGTCCGGATCGACCCATACCGCCTGGTCAAGGGGCATCACGTCATGTGCCATGATGGTCACCTCCCACGATCATGCAGCAAAACCCCATTGTAGCACTTCACGTCGGACTTGGTGGGAACTGCGGCCAGCCATGTCATCGCGACGACGTGATGGCGCGGAGGGTGTCGTGGGAGAGGGTGCAGACCATGGTGTAGGCGGGGTCGAACATGTTGCCGAGCTGGTAGCCGGCGGCCTGGCCGAGGATGATGTGGGCCAAGTGGCGGTCCAGGCCGTAGTCGTCGGCAAGCCAGCGCAGCATCTCGGTGGTGGCGTGCTGGACGCACTGGTCGAGCGGGCGGGCGTTGCCGAGGGTGGCGATGCACTCCGGCGTCCGGGCGCGCGGCCAGCCGATGGCGCGGCCCTTGAGCAACTCGACGCGGAACACCACGTCGGCGGAGATCTCGATGCCGGTGCCGACGATTTCACCGTCGCCCTGGACGGCGTGCACGTCGCCGACCGCGAACAGGGCGCCGGGTTCGAACACCGGGAACAGGGCGGTGACGCCCGCCCGGAAGCCGTTCCAGTCCATGTTGCCGCCGTGGCGCTCGGAGGTGGCGGTGGAGATCGCCTGGTGCCGCTCGGGGGCGACTCCGAAGCAGCCGATCATCGGCGCGAGCGGCACGCGCCAGTGCGCCAGTTCCGGCACGCCGCGCGGCGAGGCGACGCCAGCGTCGACGTCCACGGTCCAGTCGATGCTCGGCGGCAGGTCTTCCGGCAGGGTGGGGTGGCCGGGATCGAGCACGTTGGCCGCCACCCAGGTCCTGGTGTAGCCGCGGGCGCGGTTGGGACGGACCTGCTCCAGGTGCACGGCCAGCGTGTCGCCCGGCTCGGCGCCGGCCACATGGAACGGACCGGTCTGCGGGTTGCCGGCCGGCGTAACGGCGTCGTCGTTGGCGTCGAAGCCGCCGGCGTCCACGGTGGTGGTGAACACCCGGTCACCGGATTCGATGGTGAGCACCGGATCGTGCGGGCCGAGGGTGGTGTGATAGGCGGTGGGGACGAATCGATGATCTGCCACGGGCTTCTCCTGTAGTAGGCTCTCCTGTAGTAGGCACAGTCGAGCGAGGTTTCATTCAGAATAACCCGGCCGGCGGGTTGCCGCCCGCCGGCGCTCGCATGGCAGCTCGTGGCGAACTCCGGTCGTATTGCATGCGGCGATGCATCCCGGCTCACTGCGACCGGCCAGCCGGGCTCCTCGCCACTGTCGGTGCGACGCCGGGTTCCCCGGGGTGTCAGGACGACACGGAGATGCCGAGCAGGTCGCCGACTTCCCACGCCCCGGCGACCACGTAGTCGGGCGGTGGCACGGCGGCTTCCCATCGTCGCCCATGGAGAATCCATGCGGTCCGCATGCCGACTCCTTGCGCGCCGCCGATGTCCGCCTCCGGACGGTCGCCGACGAACAGCGTGTGCGCCGGGTCCGCTCCAACCAGTTGCAGCGCGTGCCGGAATATCGCTGCGGCCGGCTTGGCCGCGCCAAGCTCTTCGGACACCACGATCGCGTCCACCAGTTCCGGCAGTCCCCAGTGCCGCACCTTGGACCGCTGCGACAGGGATGACCCGTTGGTCACCACCGCCGTACGGAGTCCTCCGCGGCGCAGTCGCACCAGCAGCGCCCGTGTCCGCGGATCGAGTGGGGTAAACCGCGCCAACCGCGTGCGGTGGCAATCGATGGCAGCCTCGACGCTGGCAAAGCAACCGGGCCACCAGCGCAGCAGGTTGCCGTAGATCTCATGCTTCGGCAGCCCATCCCGATCCCACTCCGCCATGCGCTCGACGAACCGCTCCTCGTCGGCTGGCCGCCCGCCGGCCGGCAACGTGCGGTACCAGTCCCGGCACATCCGCACGAATCCTCCGGCTCGGTCCAGCAGCGTGTCGTCGAGATCGAACAGGACGAACCTGATATTGGAATGCAACAGATACTACGATCCGAGCTCCAACGAGCGCCGCGGTTTCGGGCCGCAACGTTCGCTGGACGCTCTTCCGGGTAGAGCCGGGGGCTGCTCGCGTTACTCGGGCAGGTGGAAGACCGCCATCTTGGTTTCGGTCATCTCCTGGACGGCGTACTTGGGGCCTTCCTTGCCCATGCCGCTGTCCTTGAGGCCGCCGTAGGGCATCAGGTCGGCGCGCCACTGGGTGCCCCAGTTGACGTGAATGTTGCCCGACTCGCACTTGCGCACGAACTGCATGGCCCAGTCCACGTTCTGGGTGAAGATGGCGGCGCTGAGGCCGTACTTGGTGTCGTTGGCCAGTTCGATGGCGGTGTCGATGTCGGGCGCCTGGCTGACGCCGACCACCGGGCCGAAGATCTCGTCGTAGGAGATTTTCATCTCCGGGCGCACGTCCGCCACCACCGTGGGCTGGAAGATCTGGCCGTTGCGCTCGCCGCCGGTGAGCACGCGGGCGCCGGCGCTGGCGGCCTCGCTGACCCAGCTCGCCACCCGCTCGGAGTCCTCTTCGCGGATCATCGGCCCCATCCCGGTGGCGTCCGCCAGCGGATCGCCGGTGGAGATGCCCGCGGCCACGTCGGTCATGGCGTCGAGCAGGTCGCCGTAGATGTCGTTGTGTGCGATCACCCGCTGGGTGGAGATGCACACCTGGCCGGCGTTGGAGAAGCCGCTCATGGCGGCGGCCGCGGCCACCCGCTTGGGGTCCGCGTCCGGCATCACGATCAGCGGCGCGTTGGAGCCGAGCTCCATGGTCACCCGCTTCAGGCCGGCCACCTGGCAGATGCGCTCGCCGATGTCGCGGCTGCCGGTGAAGGTGATCTTGCGCACCCGCGGGTCGCTGCACAGGGCGTTGCCGAGGCTGCCGCCCGGTCCGGTCAGGCACTGCACCGCCTCAGGCGGCACGCCCGCCTCGACGAACAGCTCGATCAGCTTGAGCGCCGACAGCGGCGTGTCGGTGGCCGGCTTGATGATGCACGCGTTGCCGGCGGCGATCGCCGGGCCCACCTTGTGGCACACCAGGTGCAGCGGGAAGTTGAACGGGCTGATGCCGACCACCACCCCGCACGGCACGCGCAGCGTGAAGCCGAGCTTGCCTTCCACGCCGGGGGCGCCGTCGAGCGGGATCACCTCGCCGGACAGGCGCTTCGCCTCTTCCGCCGACAGCACGATGATCTCCCGTGCCCGGGTGGCCTCGATCTGCGCCTCGGCGAGGATCTTGCCCTCTTCCAGGGTGATGGTGCGCGCCAGGTCGTCGGCGCGCTCGCGCATCAGGTCGGCGACCTTCATCAGCAGCTCGTAGCGCTGATAGCCGGTCAGGTCGGCCATGACGCGGGCGCCGCGCTCGGCGGTGGCGAGCGCCTCCTCGATGTCGGCGAGGCTCGATTGCGGCACCGTGTCCACGACCGACCCGTCGAACGGGTTCAGCACGTCGATCTTCTCTGCCCGGTCCACCCAGTTGCCACCCAGCAGCATCTTCATGTTCGTAACTCCTCCATGCGGCGGCCCTGTGGTGCCGCCTGTCCTATTATCCTGCGCGGACGCCGCGTCTGCCAATGGCCGCGCCGCCATTTCGGGAATCCCGAGCATCTCGGTTGTCCCGGGCCTGCGCGGTTACCAGCGCGATGTCCGGCAAGTTCTTCCGCGCGCCGCGCGCCGTTGTCGGGTTGCGCTTCCCTGTGACGTGGCCTCAGTCTGCGTGCCGGCCTGCAACCGCGGTGCCACTTCCGTGTGCGGCGCTTCGCCGCCGGCGGGTGCTGTTCGTCCGGGCCGGACTTCCGCGCAAGGAGCCCGATCCGGCGGCGCGCCGATGGGGAGCGCGTTTTTCGTCGTGGCTGCCGACCTACGGATTTCCGGACGAACCGCCTGGAACGGCGGCGGACTCGGGTGGTCGGCTGCCCGCGGCAGGCACGCGCGTCGGGCGTTCGCCGGTGGGCAGTTCGACTACCAGGTAGGCGCCGTCTCGTTTCACCGGGTAGGTTTCCGCGACGTAGGGGCCCTTTACCATGCCCGGCGCGGGCGCACCGGCGTCGTCCGGCGGGCCGTCGCCGGAGACCAGGTCGGCGCCGGTGACCGTGGCCACCGCGTAGCGGCTCACCCTGAGCTTGTCGGGGGCGCACCATGACTGGCCGGTGCGCAGGTGGAACTCCCAGCCGTGCCAGGGGCAGGCGAGCACCTCCCTGCTGGGCTGGTAGTCGAACTCGCCGGGCCGTTCCGATTGCAGCACGCCCCAGAGCTGGCCCTCGCACAGCTTGCCGCCCTGGTGCGGGCAGCGGTTGCGCAACGCGAAGTATTCCCCGCCGAGGTTGAATACGCCGATGGAGCGCCCGGCCACGGTGACGATCTTGCGCTCGCCCGGCGCTATCTCATCCGCCCCGGCGACCACGTAGCGCGCCGCCGCGGCGCGTCGCCTGGCGCTCACCGGCGCTCCACTACACCAGCCCGCGGCGAAACTGCGGCTGCATTGCATGCGGCGATGCAGCCCGGTCGGCTACGTTGCTCCTCGCTCACAAATGGCCGAGTGGCTCGTTGGCCGCACCCCGCCAGCCGGGCGCCGCGCCGCTCTCGGTGCGCCGGCGGGCTCCACCACCGGCTGCTAGAACCCATACAGGGCGGCCGCGTTGTGGTAGCGGATGCGCGCCTTCAGGTCTTCGGGCAGGCTGTGCGGCAGCACCACGTCGGGGTTGTCGCTGTCCCAGTGCGGGTAGTCGCTGGCCATCAGCAGGTGGTCCGCCATGGCGCCGAAATGGTCGAGCAGGCGGTGGAAGTCGCTCGGGTGCGGCGGCTCCTCGACCGGCTGGGTGGTGATGTAGACGTGCTCGGCGACGATCTCGGACGGCTTGCGCCTCACGTGCGGCACCTCGGCGTGCAGCAGCTTCCAGGCGGCGTCGAGGCGCCACATCAGCGACGGCGCCCACGCGAACGCGTTCTCGATCGAGATCAGCTTGACGCCGAAGCGGTCGAACACGCCCTCCATCACCAGGCTGGTGATGTTCGCCTGCACCGACTGGGCGGGGCTGAGGTGGTCCTCGATGTAGTAGGAGGCATGGCCGGCGCCGGTGATCGGGTGGCCGTAGGCGCCGAACGCGTGGCTGGCCACGTGCACTCCTTCCTCGGCGCACGCTTCGTAGATGGGCCAGTACTTGCGGCGGCCCATCGGCTCCTGCATGCGGCCCTTGAACAGCACCTGCACGAAGCGCCGGTCGCGCGCGCAGCGGCGCACCTCGGCGGCGGCCGCCACCGGATCCTCGGGTGTGATCAGGATCGACGCGCGCAGGCGCTCGTCCCGGTCCAGCCACTCGGCCGCCTGCCAGTCGTTGCAGGCGCGCGCCAGGGCGGCGCCGAGTTCCAGGTCGAGCGCGGTGTTGGCCAGCACCGCGGGCTGCAGGACGGCGTAGGCGACATTGTACGGATCAAGGAAGTGGCGGCCGGTGAACTCCACGTCGGAGCCCGATGAGCGGCCCGACGGCGGCCTCGCATCCTCGCGGTGGTCCATGAAGCGAGGATAGGAGCCGCTGTTGGGGGTACGCACGCCGAACGTGTCCAGGTGGTCGCGCCAGCGTTGCGACAGGTAGGGGTAGAGATCCTTCAGCGAGTCGATCTCGTTGTGCAGGTCGCAATCGATGATCGCCGGGCGGGCCGGGGCGGCACTCTCGGTCATTGCGGGATCGGTCGCGGCAGCCTCCCGTGCGTCCAGCGCCGGTGCCGTCAGGGTCGGGCTCATGTTCGCCTCCTCGCAGGCTCCGCCGGCGGTTCAGAGCCGGTACAGGCCGCGCGCGTTTTCGCTGCGAATCTTAACTTGCAATGGGCGCGGCAAATGTGCAAGCAGCGCCGGATCCGGGTCGGCGGCGTGCAGGTGCGGGTAGTCGCTGGCGTACAGCAGCATGTGGTCGCCGCCGAGCTGCGCCACCACGTCGAGCAGCGGGCCGGGCTCGGGCGGCGCGTCGAGCGGCTGAACGGACAGGCGCACGTGTTCGCGCACGTACTCGGAGGGCGGCCTCTTGACCCACGGCACCAGCCGGCGCAGGTTCTTCCACTCCTTGTCCATGCGCCACAGGTGCGCCGGCAGCCAGGTGAAGCCTGACTCCAGGAACGCCACGCGCAGCTTCGGGAAGGCGTCGAACACGCCCTCCACGATCATGCTGGTGAGCTGGGTGGCGAACACCCCGGCCATGTCGGCGTACACCTCGATGAAGTAGGAGGGCCAGCCGGTGGGGGTGGGCGGCGTTGACGGGGCGCCGCCGAAGTGGATGCCGGCCACCAGCCCGTGGCGTTCGATGCACTCCCACAGCGGGTGGTACAGCCGGCTGCCGAGGGGGTGTTCGGTGCGCGCCGGGAGCAACACCTGGACGAAACCGGGCCGGTCGGCGACGCGTTCGATCTCGGCCACCGCCAGCGCCGGAATCCGGATCGGCACCACCACCGACCCGCGCAGGCGCGGCTCCGGCTCAAGCCACTCGCGGGTGAGCCAGTCGTTGACCGCGCCGGCCAGCGCCGCCGCCACGTCGGGATGGTGCACGCTGTCCACGGCGTACAGGCAGGTGGCGATCGCCGCCTCCGCGCCGGTGCCGTCGAGCACGTCGGCGCGCAACCGCTGCAGGCTGGCGCCCGCACCCGGGGGACCGGCGTTCGGCGCCCCCTTCGGGTAGTAGTGCTGGCTCGCGCCGTTGTCGAGGGTCTGGCTGAAGTGCTCGACCCAGCGCGCGTCGAGATAGGGATACAGCGTCTCCACCACCGGCGTGGCGATGTGGACGTCGGCGTCGATCAGCGCGTCGCCCGGCGGGCTCACGACGGCGCCGCCGCCGGACTGAGAGCCGCCCGCAGCGCGTCGATTGCCGGTGACTCGTCGCCGGCGGGCAGGGCGAGCGGACGCCGCTCGGTGGCGCTGCGGTAGGCGGCGAGCAGCACCGCGTACTGCGCGGTCGCCTCGGCCAGCCCCAGCGGGTGGTCCGGTTCGGCCCCCTGGTCCGCCAGGGTCTGCCGGCCCGGGATGCCGGTGCTTCGGTTGCCGTCGTGTTCCCGCCCACCGGGTGCGTGTTTCGGCTCACGAAGTGACCGTGCCGACTCGATCCAGTCCAGTACCGAATCGACCAGGGCCGATTCGGCGGGCGCGTCGTGCTCCCAGTAGTCGTGCGCGCCGCGCTCCAGGCGCCCGTCCAACAGTGTCTCCCACGACCACATGGTCCAGGTGACGTGGCCGCGTTCGCCGTACACGGTGATGCGCTTGTGGCCCCACACCGCCTCGCGCGCGGCGGGCGGCGCTTCCGTCAGCCGGGGCGCGCCGCTGCCGCAGCGCAGCACGGCGCGTAGCCCACCTGCGAAGTCGATCGCCGCCAGCAGGTCGTCGGGGGCGAAGTGGTTGCGCGGCGACGGCTGCAGGCCGTCGCTGCCGGCCGCCTGCCCGAGCACCGCCGTCGGTTGCGCGCCGCCGGCGAAGGCGAACACCGACTGCAGGGCGTGCGTGCCCTGGTAGGCCGCGTTCATGCCGGTGCTGGCGTCGATCAAGCGCACCGTTCCGATGGCGCCGTCCGCCACCAGCCGCTGCAGCCGCCGGCGCGGGGCGTGGTAGTGGAGCTGGTGGTTGACCGCCACCTTCAGCGGCGAGGTGCGCGCAAACGCGGCCAGCGCGGCACAGTCGGGGCCGTCGATGGCGACCGGCTTCTCGATGATCGCCGCCGGCACGCCGGCGGCCGCGATCTGCTCCAGCAGCTCCAGGCGCGCGTCCGGCGGCGTATTGACGTGCACCACGTCGGGCCGCTCGCGGGCCAGCATCTCGCTGTAGTCGTCGTAGCGCGCGGCGACGCCGTAGGCATCGGCCAGCTCGTCCCGCTTGTCCCGCTTGTCCACGGTGCGCGCCGACACCGCCACCAGCTTCGCCCGTCGCTGGTGGCGATACGCCAACGCGTGGTGCCGCGCCCGCCCGCCGCTGGCGCCGATGATCACACTCCGATAGCCGACCGCCACGCGCGCTACTGTAGCACGCCCGAGGCGGTGATGGAGACTCCGGAGCTGGGCCAAAGCGACATGCGGCGGATGCACATCGGCGCAATCCACGCGACGCAGACCAAGGATTGGAAGTGGAATGAAGCTACGCCGACGAACCCGTAGTATGATCCGGATCTCGTGATGCACGACCCCGCTTACAAGCGGTTGTTCTCGCAACCGCATATGGTTCAGGACCTCATGCGCGGATTCGTCGCGCCCGATTGGAGCGACGAACTCGATTTCTCAACCCTCAAGCCGGTGCCCGCCAGCTTCGTCAGCAACCGCCTGCGGCAGCGCCACGGTGACCTGGTGTGGCAAGTCCGCTTCCACGATGACTGGCTGTACCTGTTGTTGCTGCTGGAGTTCCAATCGACCGTCGAGCCGGCGATGGCGGTGCGCGTGATGACCT